>JAOZMX010000018.1 GCA_029934065.1 Bacteroidales bacterium | reverse complement strand
CACAATCGGGAAGGTACTGCCAGTATGTGAGCCCGCCGAAAAAATAAAGTTTTCCGTCGATGAGCGGAGAAGGGTAAGGCAGAAAAAAATGCACCGTGGCATAATCGGCCTCAAATGCAGTGTAGTTCATGTCCTCGGTTTTGATGAGGTAACGGCCGTTCATGCTTTCCTGGGTGTGCTCGTAAACATATTTTTTCTTCACCTTGTCTTCATGCAAATAAACCTGATATCCCGTTCCCGGAGAATACTCTATTGATCTTACACGAAAGGAATTATACCGCAGACTTTTCAGGTCGAAATACCTGAAATCGCTCCCGCCGTCAAAAACACAAGCCCCATCGTCATTGTACATCAATTCGGCTCCCCTTATCTGATAAGGCCTTAGATTTGTGATGGCGTTGTCCCATCTTCCGTTTTGCCGAACAGTGACAAATATTTCACGGGAAGGGTCATCAATGGAAAAGTTGTTTGTAAAGATTGAAAATACGATCTCCTGTCTTGTGAGGCGTTCATCAACCTTTGCCGGTGGTTTTACTCTGGCAACCACATTCACTTTGGGATCCAAAACAAAAAACCGTCTGGTGAATATCAAACTGTCGGGATAACCATCGGGATAAACCTTTAAGATATAATTTCCTGACAATGTGTAGCGAATATCATCATTCGGAATGGCTTGCCGGTAATGGGTGTAATTTTGAATGGTATTTACCGAATACTGGTAATCCTCAATGTAATCGTCGGTAAATGATTCCAGATATTCGTTGGGCGAAAGATCGGAATCGTTCCAGTCGGCATCGCAATGAACGATAGTATAATCGTATCTTTGGTAACCGCCGTTCAGATCATCGAAAGAAAAGATCAGCTTGTCGTCCGAATGAAGCCTTACCATCGGCGCCGACATTTCAAAACCCTCTTTATACAATAATACCGTTTTGATGTTGTCTTTATAAACATAATTAGCATTGCGCTGGTAATCCTCCCTGAAATAATCTCCCTGCGGAAAAACAGCGGCTGATACGAAAATAAGAAACAATGAAATGAATGGGCGGCTAAATGATGTATGCATTGTTAGTGATGTTAATCTGTGATGGTAAAATATTTTATTGCTCCAAAATTATGAAAATTTTTAAAAGCGGAGATGTTACAATTAACATACCATGTTGCCGTCAGGTAACAAATGATCTTACCTGAATGATGTTGCCGGTTTTCATTTATGAATTTCATTTTTTTTCATTTTTATTCAAAAATACTTGACATGCATAGTAATTTTTTGTATTTTTGCAATGCATGCATAATAAATTTCAGCTATGAATATTCAGGAAACTGTTGATTATCATATAAGTTCTACGCAATTTGCCATGCGGCGGATGTACAACATGCTGGCGATGAACAGTGGTATTACACACGGTATAGGATACGCACTGACTTACATCGGGCGTGAAGGAGTTCCGGCGACCAAAATTGCCCCCATGATGGGGATGAATTCGTCGAGTTTGAGCAGGTTGCTGAAGACCATGGAGGATGAAGGGCTGATCTACCGCAAACCGGACACAAAGGACAAGCGCGTTGTGATGATTTTCTGTACGGAAGCAGGACTTGTATTGCGCGAGAAGGTGAAAAAAGCGGTAACAGATTTTAACGAGAGGCTGATGAAGCGCATCAATCCGGAGGATTACCGGGCTTTCTTGCGTGTCAACAACGAGATAAAGGCGCAAGTGAAAGAGGATGTTGCAGCATTTCAGGAGACATTACATAAAACACAATAAATTAACGATCTATGACAAGAAGAATAAAAAAAGTGGCTGTACTCGGTTCCGGTGTGATGGGGTCGGGGATAGCCTGTCATTTCGCCAACATTGGTGCGGAGGTGTTGCTGATAGACATCGTACCGCGAGAGCTGAATGACAAAGAAAAAGCCGCCGGGCTGACACTTGAGGACAAAGTAGTGCGCAACCGCATTGTGAACGATTCGCTGAAGGCGGCACTGAAATCAAAACCCTCGCCCATTTATCATCAATCGTTTGCCAAACGGATCACCACAGGAAATTTTGATGACGACCTGCCCGGGATCAAAGACTGCGACTGGGTGATTGAAGTGGTGGTTGAACGCCTCGACATTAAGAAATCGGTGTTTGAGAGGGTGGAAAAATTCCGCACGCCGGGCACACTGATCACCACCAACACATCGGGCATTTCGGTGGAAGAGATGATTGTGGGAAGAAGCGAAGATTTTCAAAAACATTTTTGCGGGACACATTTCTTCAATCCCCCGCGGTATCTGCAGTTGTTCGAGATCATTCCCACCGGAAAGACAGACCCCGAAGTGTTGACATTCCTGTCGGAGTATGCTGCAAAGTTCCTGGGTAAAACGCCGGTGCTTGCCAAGAACACACCTGCATTTATTGCCAACCGCGTCGGGACGTTTTCCATCATGGAGTTGCTGAACAATGTGAAGAATCTCGATTTTACCATTCCGGAAATTGACAAACTCACCGGCCCGATCATCGGACGTGCCAAGTCGGCGACATTCCGTACTGCCGATGTGGTGGGGCTCGATACGCTGGTTCATGTGGCACGGAATATCAAAGAAACTACCGCAGACGAAGCCAATCAAATTTTTGAAATCCCCGACTACCTGGAAAAGATGCTGGAAAACAACTGGCTTGGCTCCAAAACCAAACAGGGGTTTTATAAAAAGGTCGTTGAGGACGGAAAAAAGAAATTTCTTTCGCTGGATTTTGAAACACTGGAATATAAGGAGACTCCGAAACCCAGGTTTTCGGTCTTTGAAAAAACAAAAGGCGTGGATGACCTCCGCAAAAGGTTACCCATCCTTTTTGCCGACAAAACAAAAGTAGGGGAATTCTACCGCGATTCATTCCATAAGTTGTTTCAGTTTGTATCCAACAGGATACCCGAGATCAGTGACGAAATTTATAAAGTTGACGATGCCCTGAATGCTGGATTTGGGTGGAAACTGGGCCCGTTCCAGACCTGGGATGCTGTGGGGGTTCCTGAAACGGTGAAAGCAATGGAGGAAGCAGGGCTGAAGCCGGCAAAATGGGTTTATGACATGCTTGAGGCCGGAATCACCTCATTTTACAAAGTGGAGAACGGATTGCGCTATTATTATGACATTCCTTCCAAAACTTATCAACCCATCCCGGGACAGGAAGAGAGATTGTCGCTGGAGGTTTTGCGTAAAACCAATGTAGTGTGGGAAAATCCGGATGTTACCGTTTTTGATCTGGGGGACGGTGTCCTCAATGTTGAATTCCACACCAAGATGAATACCATCGGTCAAGGGGTGCTGGAGGGAATGAATAAAGCACTCGACATGGCAGAAGCCGATTATAAAGCACTGATCATTTCCAACGAGGGTGAGCATTTTTCTGCCGGAGCCAATGTGGGGATGATCTATATGCTGGCGGTTGAACAGGAGTGGGAGGAGCTTGATCTCGCAGTGCAATGGTTTCAGAAAACCATCATGCGGTTGCGTTATTCTTCGGTACCCGTCATTGCGGCGCCACACGGAATGGCCCTCGGCGGTGGCTGCGAGGTGTGCATGCACAGCGACAAGGTGATCGCACATGCCGAAACCTATATGGGTCTCGTGGAATTTGGCGTGGGATTGATACCCGGCGGCGGCGGCACCAAGGAATTTGTTCTACGGCTGTCCGATGAGTTGAAAGAGGGCGATATCCGCACGAACGCTTTTTTGAACCGATATTTGAGCATTGGTCAGGCTAAAGTTTCCATGTCTGCCTACGAAGCATTCGATCTGGGATATCTGCGCCGCGGACAGGATGAGGTGATTGTAAGCCGTGCGCATCAACTTTCGTATGCCAAAAAAGTTGCACTGATGATGGCCGACAAAGGATACACCAGGCCGGTTCCGCGACACGACATCAAAGTGCTGGGCAGGGAGGCGCTCGGAATGGTTTATGTGGGTGCCGATGGTTTTACCACGGGTCATTACATGTCGGAACACGACAAA
This sequence comes from Bacteroidales bacterium, assembly GCA_029934065.1. GTDB lineage: Bacteria > Bacteroidota > Bacteroidia > Bacteroidales > 4484-276 > 4484-276. Next base: position 26,878 of record JAOZMX010000018.1, on the reverse strand, counting down.
CTGATCGCCGAAAAGCTTGGCTGGGTACTTGCCGGCGGTGAAATATCGCAGGCCCTCACCGAAGTCTCCGAACAGTATTTGCTGAATCTTGAACGCAAAGCCTTCATGGAGCTCTGCATGCAGCGCAAAACGCTGGAAAGGATACAAAGCCTGATCACCAAAGGAAAAATACTCCGTAATTAATTTCTGATTGTAACATAAAAAACATATAGAATATGAATGCATATATAGTAGGCGGTTATCGTTCGGCAATAGGCAAAGCTCCACGGGGAAAACTGCGTTTTACACGACCCGATGATATCGCGGTTGCCGTGATCCGTCATTTGCTGAATGATTTTCCGCAGATCGAAAGATCGAAAATTGATGACATCATCGTCGGAAATGCTTTCCCGGAAGCCGAATCGGGAATGAACATGGGCAGAATGCTTTCGTTGATGGCCATGGATAGCGTGGATGTTCCGGGTTCTACCATCAATCGTTTTTGCGCTTCGGGCATCGAGTCCATTGCCATCGCATCGGCCAAGATCAGCGCAGGAATTGCCGACATGATTGTAGCCGGAGGTGCCGAAACCATGTCGCTGATCAACATGGGAGGCTGGAGGCTGGTGCCCAATCCGGAGGTGGCTAAAACACATCCCAAATGGTATTTGAGCATGGGGCTTACCTCCGAAATGGTTGCCAGGGAATATCATGTAACCAGGGAAGCCCAGGATATTTTTGCGGCAAAGTCGGTACAAAAGGCCATTCAAGCCATTGACAACGGATATTTTGAGGATCAGATCGTACCCATTACCGTCAGGGAGAATTATTATGAAAACGGCAAAATGCTGACCCGCGAAAGCATCTTCAAGGTGGATGAAGGGCCGAGAAGGGGAACAACGGTAGAAGGTCTGTCGAAACTGAAACCCGCCTTTGCACTGGATGGCGCCTCAACGGCCGGCAACTCATCGCAGATGTCGGATGGAGCAGCGTTTGTGCTGGTGGTTTCGGAAAAAATGCTTAAGAAGTACGACCTGACTCCCATTGCACGACTGGTGGATTATCAGGTGGTTGGTGTTGAACCCTACAAAATGGGCATCGGTCCCATGGAAGCAGTACCTAAAGTTTTGAAACATGCAGGGATGAAGTTGCAGGATATCGAACTGATCGAACTCAACGAAGCTTTTGCATCGCAGTCAATCGTTGTGATGGAGAAACTGGGGCTCGACCCCGACATCGTCAATGTCAACGGCGGCGCCATCGCGTTGGGACACCCGCTGGGAGCCACCGGAGCCAAACTGACGGTTCAGATATTGAATGAATTAAAACGAAGAAAAAAGAAATACGGAATGGTGACCATGTGCATCGGAACCGGTCAGGGAGCAGCAGGGATCTTTGAAATGATGTAAGAAAGGGGGAAGACAGAAGATAGAAGTCAGAAGACCGAAGTCGGGAGTAGGAAGTCGGAAGAAGGGGGAAGGAAGACAAGAAACGGAGGACGGTAGGGGAGAAACAGAAGTTAGAAGGAGAAAGAGGAGGGACGGAAGAGAGAGCGGAAGATGGAGAAGGGAAGAAGGAAGGCAGGAAACAGAAGCGGGGAGCAAAAGAGGGAAGAGGGAAAGGGTAAGATAGGAGGATGGAAGAGGGAGGATGGGTTACAGAAAGCGGAAAGGGGGGCAGGAGACGCAGAACAGAGAACAGAAGAAAAATCAGAACACCCTCCTCCCCCCATTTCCCACTTCCAACTCAACCAAAAACAATTAAATCAACACATAAAAAATAAATAATATGACAGAAAAAAAAGCAATTAAAGGGGGCGAATTTCTCATCAGGGAAACTGATGCAGCGGACGTTTTTATCCCCGAAGAATTTAACGAAGAGCAACGCATGATGGCACAATCGTGCAGGGATTTTACCAACACAAGGGTATTGCCGAACATTGATGCACTGGACAAGCACGACAGGGATCTGTCGGTAAAGTTGCTCAAGGAGGCCGGCGAACTTGGCTTATTGGGCATTGCTTTGCCTGAAGCGTATGGCGGATTCGGGCAAAATTTTGTAACCGCAATGTTAACGACCGAAGAGATGGGAAAAGGTTACAGTTTTGCTGTAACGTTTTCGGCTCACACCGGCATCGGCACGCTACCGATACTATATTTCGGCACCGAAGAACAGAAGGAAAAATACCTTCCGAAACTTGCTTCCGGCGAATACATCGGTGCGTATGCCCTTACGGAAGCTAATGCCGGCTCCGATCCCAACTCTGGTGCAGCCAGGGCCACATTGTCCGACGACGGAAAATCTTACATCCTGAACGGGGTCAAAATCTGGATCACCAACGGCGGCATTGCCGATCTCTTTATCGTTTATGCCAAAATTGACGATGACAAGAACCTGAGCGCTTTCATCGTTGAGCGCAACACACCCGGTTTCACCATCGGCCCCGAAGAGGAAAAGATGGGCATTAAAGGAGCTTCAACGGTGCAGATCTATTTTGACAACGCCAGTATCCCTGCCGAAAATCTTCTCGGCCCGCGCAACGGCGGTTTTAAGATTGCCCTATATATCCTTAACCTCGGCCGGATCAAACTGTCGGGAGCTACCGTGGGTGCGGGCAAAGCAAATATCGGTTATGCCGTAGAGTATGCCAATGAGCGGAAACAATTCGGGCAGTTGCTGAGCAGTTTCGGCGCCATCAAATACAAGCTGGCCGAGATGACCATCCGCAATTTTGCCAGCGAATCGCTCACTTACCGCGCCAGCCAGAACATTGACGATGCCATTGAAGCCTATATCGCCGATGGGATGGATAAAGGCAAAGCGGAAATTGAAGGGATCAGGCAGTTTGCCATCGAGGCTTCCATAGCCAAGGTGTTCGGCTCCGAAACGCTGGACTACATTGCCGACGAAGGCGTGCAGATATTCGGAGGAATGGGCTATTCCGCAGAGACACCCGTAGAGCGTGCTTATCGCGATTCAAGGATCAATCGTATTTTTGAAGGTACCAATGAGATCAACCGGATGCTCATCGTTGGTGAGTTGCTGAAACGGGGCATGAAGGGCGAACTGGACCTGATCACTCCGGCAAAGGCTGTTGCTGGTGAATTGATGCAGATTCCCGACTTCGGCAGTACTTCAACGGATTATTTTGAGGAAAAAAGAAAATACATCGTCAATTTCAAAAAAGCCATCCTCCTGATTGCCGGTGCGGCACTGCAAAAATTCACCACAACCATACAGGAAGAGCAGGAGATACTGATGGGCGTTTCGGACATGATCATGAATACTTATGCTGCCGAGTCCACCATGCTGCGGGTTGAAAAACTCACTTCGATATACGACGATGCCAAAATGGAAATATTCAGGGATATCCTTGATGTTTTTATGACCGACATGGCTTCGAAAATTTACAAATCAGGCGTTGATCTGGTCAACTATTTTGGTGAGGGGGATGAAAAACAAGGGATGCTGATGGGGATGAAACGGTTCACCAAAACGGCATCGGTGGATGTGGTTTCGGCGCGTCGTCGCATTGCCGACAGGATCATTGAAGACAATAAGTACAATCTTTAATGTTAACAATGCATCAAAAGCAAAAAAATAACATTGCCCGTATGGCAACAAGCCCTTTCCGGCTGAAGCTCTTTATGCTCCGGCATCTTCCCATCGGATGGGTCACCGGGCTGAAGGTTGTTTCGTTTGACGAAAAGGAAGTGCGTGTATCGGTACCGTACAAATATTGGAACAAAAATCCGTTTCGCTCCATTTATTTTGCCGTTTTGGCCATGGCGGCCGAGTTGTCCACAGCCATGGCAGGGCTGGCTGCCAGTGAGGATGCCGGTGTTCCGGTCTCGATGCTCGTGCTCGGAATGAGGGCGGAATTCACAAAAAAAGCCAAAACGAAGATCGTCTTCCGTTGTGCCGACGGCGAACGGATGCGTCAGGCAGTGGCCAAAAGCATTGAAACCGGAGAGGGACAGATAGTGGAAGTGGCCGCTGCCGGTACTGATGCCGCTGGCGATGAGGTGGCTAAATTTTGGATAACGTGGACATTTAAACCCAGAAATTTAAAAGGGAAAAAACAATAACCCTACATTATTATTGAACAGGGTTCGGGATAATTGTTTAAATACTGATAAAATCTCAACAAAAAAATAATACCATGGAAGTAACCAGGACATTTGACATTGTTGACCAGTTGGTCAAAAAGAAATACCGCGATGATGCGCTTGCCGTGAAGCGGAACGGAAAGTGGGAAAAATTTAGTGCGGCACAATACAAGGAATTTGTTGATAATTTCAGTTATGGCCTTTTGGCGCTGGGGTTTGAAAAAGGCGACAAGATACTCACCATTTCCAACAACCGGCCCGAATGGAATTTCGTGGATGCCGGCATGACGCAGGTGGGGGTGGTGCATGTCCCGGTTTATCCCAATCAGGGCCCCGAGGAGTACGAGCACATTTTGCGTCATTCCGATGCAAGGATTCTCATTGTCTCCTCGCAGGAATATTTCGACAGGATCAAACCTTTTGTCGAGCGGGCGCCGAACATCAAAAAGGTTTATGCTTTTGACGAGGTTGCAGGTGCTTCCGGTTGGATGGAGATCATTGAAACCGGAAAGGCCAACGCCGAAAAGTACCGTACAACACTTGAAGAGATCAAGGCTTCCATACAGCCCGACGACATGATGTCCATCATTTACACGTCGGGCTCTACGGGATTATCGAAAGGTGTGATGTTGAGCCACAGAAATTTCATTGCCAATGTCAAAGGTTCTTATCCCGTGCTGCCGTTGTCGCAGGAGGAGATATTTTTGAGTTTTCTCCCGTTGTGTCATGTTTTCGAACGGATGGTGAATTACTTGTTGCAATACAGGGGTTGCGGCATCTATTATGCCGAAAGTGTGGATACCATCGGCGAGAACCTGCGGGAAGTCAAACCCCACGGCTTCGCCTCCGTTCCCCGGGTCATCGAACGGCTTTACGATAAGCTGCTGCTGAAAGGCAAGGAGCTGAAGGGGATGAAAAAGAACATCTATTTTTGGGCTGTTGATCTGGGGTTGAAATATGAATTAAACCGTGCCAACGGAGCATGGTATGAAATGAAAAGAAAAATTGCCGACAAGCTGATCTACTCCAAATGGCGGGAGGCCCTGGGTGGAAATATTAAGGTGATCGTTTCGGGAGGTGCTGCACTGCAGGAAAGACTTGCCCGTGTGTTCAACTGTGCCGGGATCCCGCTCATCGAAGGCTACGGCCTTACGGAAACCTCTCCGGTAATTGCGGTGAACTACCGCGATTATCCCAGAATGAAGTTTGGTACCGTCGGTCCTATACTCGAAAATGTGACGGTGAAGATTGCCGACGACGGCGAAATTCTGGTAAAGGGACCCAGCGTGATGTTAGGCTATTACAAAGACCCCGAAAGAACCCGTGAGGCCATTGATGATGACGGATGGTTCCATACCGGCGATATCGGGGAGGTGGATGAGAATCATTTCCTGAAGATCGTTGACCGGAAAAAAGAGATTTTCAAACTGTCAACAGGAAAATATGTGGCACCGCAGGTCGTGGAAAATAAATTCAAGGAGTCGCAGTTCATCGACCAGATCATGGTGGTGGGGCAGGGCGAGAAATATGCCGCGGCCATCATTTGTCCGGCATTTCCGTTTTTGCACGGATGGTGTTTCAAACATAACATCAAATTCCGGGACAATGTTGACCTGATCAAAAATCCGAAAGTGGTGGAACGTTATCAGAAGGAGGTGGAGCGGATCAATCAATTGCTGGGAAGGCACCGGCAGATCAAGAAATTTGAACTCACCTGTCAGGAATGGTCGCCTGAAACCGGCGAACTTTCGCCTACCCTAAAACTGAAACGGCGTTATCTGAAAGAGAAATACAAAGTGAAACTCGACCGGCTTTACGGCTATACCGATGAATCCGGTGATTTGATCGTTCGTGACGAAAAGGAGCAGAAACTTTCGGATTCTGAATAAAAAGATCAGCCGATGATGGCTCCGATGATGGTGGCCGAGAGCAGCGAAGCCAGTGTGCCACCGATCAATGCTTTGATACCGTATTTCGAAAGGAACCACCTTTTGTTGGGCGCCAGTCCGCCGATACCGCCGATTTGAATACCGATGGAGGCAAAATTGGCAAAACCGCAAAGCAGATACGTAGCCATCACGATGGACTTGGGATCGGAAAAGGCTCCGGTCTCCTTTAATGTTGCCAGACTCGTATATCCCACAAATTCACTGGCGATCAGTTTCTCGCCCAGCAATTGCCCCACAAGGGTCATGTCCTGTGAACTTACACCAATAGCCCACATCAGCGGAGCAAAAGTATAACCCAGAATAAATTGCAGTGAAAGCTCATGGTATTGCCCGTTAGTAATGCCGGCAATTGTTTCGTTCAGGTCTGTCCACGCTCCGATCTTCAGCAGGATATAGTTGAACATGGCAATAAAAGCAAAGAACACTAAAAGCATGGCGCCCACATTGGCAGCCAGCTTCAACCCTTCGGTGGTGCCGTTGGACATGGCGTCCAGAAAATTCTTCCCTATTTTTTCCTGACTGATCTCCACCGATGTGTCAATCTTTTCGGTTTGCGGCATGAGTACTTTGGAAATGACGATGGCTCCCGGTGCCGCCATTACTGATGCCGTTAGCAGGTGCTTGGCAAAGATTATCCGTTGCACCGGATCGTCGCCGCCCAGAAAACTGATGTATGCCGCCAACACTCCCCCGGCTACCGTGGCCATACCGCCGATCATTACCAGCAACATCTCCGAATTGGTCATCTTGGGCAGGTAAGCTTTGATCATCAGCGGCGATTCGGTTTGACCGAGGAAAATATTTCCCGCCACCGAAAGACTTTCGGCACCCGATATTTTCATGGCTTTGGTCATCAGCCAGGCCATGGCCCACACCACTTTTTGTATCACACCGAGATAAAACAGCACGCTTGTAAGTGCCGAGAAAAAGATGATCGTAGGCAATATTTGCAAAGCAAAAATAAATCCGACGCTTTCGGTATTCATCAGGTCGTTAAAAAGGAATGTGGAGCCGATTTTCGTGAAATCAAGGATCACGACAAATATTTTCCCGACAAATTCAAATATGGCCTCCACAAAAGGAATAAAAAGAATACCCAGTGCAAGGCCCACCTGGATGGAAAGCCCGATGCCTACCACTTTCCAGTCGATGGCGCGGCGGTTGGTGCTGAAGACCCATGCCAGAAAGATCAGCACCAGAATGCCCATGAAACCGCGCAGCAGTGTGATCAGGCTAAATCCGTTGCCTGAACGCTGTACAAAAGATTTCATCTCGGGTTGGGCGTTGGCATAAATATATCTTACTCCGCCTGTGGAAAGTATCAAAGTATCTTTGGTGATCCTGTCAATATGATAAGTTTTTGCTTGCCGGTGCGTCAGCAGACGGTTTTTTTCCAGGCGTGTCAACTCCCGTCCGTTTTTATAGAAAACCACAATGGGGGTTTTGTCTTCAATTTTGTAAACCGTTGAATCTACCGTTTGCTCGTCGGGCTCGGGATCGAAGTTCAGCTTCAGGTACATTCCGTCCAGCTCCCATTTGCCGGTCAGGAGCAGGTTCTCATCCTTAAGCTGCTGCTCAAAGGTGTTGATGTCCTTGACGAGGCTCAGATGCTGTTCCGGTTTGATGGAGTCGATAGAACGGCCCAGGGTGTCTGTTACGGCAACGGCTTTCCATTTTACCGCTATCAATTTGTTAATTTTATTGGGAGACTGGGCTGACGTTAATAACGGAAAAAATAACAGAAAAAGCCCGATAAGGTAAAGTGTTTTTTTCATATTTATTCGAATCGATCAACAACATTTATCCTGATAAGCGGGCAAAAGTAGTAATTTATTCATTCATTTTTTCACGTCTTTTGATTTCGTCCCTTATTTGCGATGCTTTTTCATATTCTTCGTTTTCCACGGCTTTGTTGATGAGCTCGCGCAATTCGTCCAGTGTGTATTGTGCGAAAGGATCCTTTTCCTGCGGGTCCGTAGGCGTTGCGGCTTCCGTTTTTTCGCTTTTCTCATCTTCTTCGCGTACCACCACACCGGCTTGTTTCATAATGGTTTCGTAAGTGTATATGGGACATTTGAACCGGATGGCAAGGGCAACGGCATCCGAAGTGCGGGAGTCGATCTCGATGATCTGTTTTCCGTCGTCGCAAACCAGTTGAGCATAAAACACGCCCTCATAAAACTTGTTGATAATAACTTCGACGATCCTGATGTTGAAACTGTCGGCAAAGCGTTTAAAAAGATCGTGTGTCAGGGGACGGGCGGGTTTCATTTTCTCCAGCTCAATGGCGATGGCTTGTGCCTCAAAACCGCCAATGATGATGGGTAAGCGCCGTTTCCCGTTGACTTCGGACAGGATAAGGGCGTATGCGCCGCTTTGCGACTGGCTGTACGACATGCCCAATATTTCAAGTTTGATCTTCTCCATCAATCGTTCCGGTGTATTTTGTTCTTTTTTATTCTTTTTATTAAAACAGCGAAAACTTAACATACCGTTTCGGGTTCAGCCGAAGGTCTTCCAGCAACTTGTTCAGATTGGAAGTTGATTTTTCCAGTTGGATGTATAAACTGTCGTTGGTGAACAACTGGCCGATGGTTCCTTCGCCGCGGTTGATCTTTTCGGCAATATCATTGATGTTGTTAATGGCTGTATTGGCATCTTTTAAAGTTTGAGGGATGTCGGCGTTGTTCAACGAATCGCTGAGTTGTGCGAAATTTGTTAAAATGGTGGTGATGTTGTCTCCGTTTTCTTTCAAATTTAAGGTGATGGAATCGAGATTGGTCATGATCGAATTGATCTTGCTCTTTTCCGTTTTCAGTATCTCGTTCACGTTCGAGGAGGCTCCTTCAAGATTTTGCAGTGTTTTTTTGATATTCTCAATAGACGTGTTAAGGCTCGAACGTGTTTTTTCATTGAAAATGGACTGGATGACCGACATCACCGAATCCACGGAATTGATCAGCGCCACAGCCTTTTTCTTCAGCGGCTCCACCTGTTCATTCAACTGATTCATCAGGCTGCTTTCGACCAACGCCGTCAATGTATCGCCGCTTTGGGCAAACGCCGTATCGTCGCCGAGAATGATCTCCACCGCTTTACTTCCAAGCAGATCGGTGCCGTAAATGTGTGCCACCGAATTTTTCGGAATGTCGATATTATTTTTGATGTACAGTTCGGCAACGATCTTTGATGTTCCGGGAAGAAAACTCAACCTGTTGACCTGTCCGATCTTCAGCCCGTTGACCATTACCGCATTGGCCTGGTCCAGCCCGTCAATCTTGTCGTAAACGGCATAATAAAATCTTTTTTTCGACAAAATATCGGTGCCTTTCAGGAAATTGAGCCCCCAAAAAAAGATGCCGACGGACGCTATAAAAACCAGTCCTATTTTTAATTCACGCGATATTTTCACAAAAAACCTTTTTTAGTGTTCAACAAATCTACGTTAATTTTTTAAATTATCGAGCGCTTTTATTTTTTTAATTGCTTTTCCGTTTTCAAATTCAACAATTTCAGCCGATTTCAGATATTTCCATTTTATTTTTTTATTTAAAATGGCTTTTTGATAAAGGCCGTTTGCCTTTTCAAACGAATCGGCTTTGCCAAAAGTATAATGATATCTGCCATTTTCAAAATAATGCCAAACATCCTCCATTCCTTTGAACATCTTGTCGTTTGCCGGTTTTTCCCTTTTCAGGCTGATGAATTCGATGCGATAGATTTTCTGCGTTTTTTCCGGTTTTAGTGCGTTGTGACCCGTTGAGGTTTTAAGTTCGGTTAGTTTTTCATCAGTTGTATGCTTGTATTCGATTACGGCATTGGCAATGGCTTCTGCAATCTTGAGCTGGTTTTCTTGTTTCAGCAGGAATTGTTCTTCTCCGGGATTGCTCAAAAAACCTGTTTCGAGCAGCACCCCGGGCATGGTGGTGAGATAAAGAACCACAAAGCCTGCCTGTCGCACACCCCGGTCGTACAATCCGGCCGATGTGCGCATCTCGTCTTGTAAAAGTTGCGAAAACTCAAGGCTTTGTTCCATGGTTGCGCTTTGAAACATGTTGAGCATGATGTAGTCTTCGTCGGAATTGGGATCGAAACCGTCGTATTGCTCCTGATAATTGTCTTCGAGAAGAATCGCGGCATTTTCGGCTTTGGCCACTTCAAGGTTCTCGTTGGTTTTGTGCAGTCCCATGATGTAAGTTTCGGCACCGAAAGCTTTTTCGGAAGGACTTGAATTGCAGTGAATGGAAATGAACAGGTCGGCTTCGTTTTTGTTGGCGATTTCCGCACGGTCGTGCAACTTTACGAACGAATCGTCGGTGCGCGTGAAGATCACTTCCATGCCGGGCAACTTCTCTTTAATTATCATTCCGGCGTCGAGGGCAATGGCCAGTGTGATGTCCTTTTCCCGGGAATGTTTGCCCACTGCACCCGAATCGTATCCGCCGTGTCCGGCATCCAGCACAATCTTATCCACCTTGTAATGTTCCGCATTGTCTTGAGACCATCCAGCCTGATTCATCGTTAGAATAAAGAGCAAAGCAAGAAAAAACAAACAGATTCGTTTCATCATTGTTTTTTTTTTAGTTTCAGGTCAGGGAGAAATTTATTAGTTTTGGCTGATATTGTTTTCCATATTCAAAGCAAAATTAATGAAAATGATCCAACTCTGACAAACACTTTTTTAAAAAACGTTTTCTTTGTAAATAAATGATTCGGATGCAAAATTGTGATCTGGCTTGAAAAAGTGGGTAAATATGTTTGTGGCACAATGGTTTTCCGGAAGGCTGATCTTCCGGAAAGGTGATGTGGTGCCCGGTTCTCACCGACAATTTTTCTTCATTGTCCTGCTCAGTTTGATTTTCGCGTCGGTGCACATACCTTTGTTTTCGCAAACCGGGTCTGAATCCGATACGACCAACAATATCATCGTCTCCGACACGCTTGCGGATATGGGTATCAATGATACGGTATCCGGGAAAAAGGATGAAAATTTTGTCCTCGATACAAAAATAGATTACAAATCGTTTGATGAGATTCATTTTGCCATCAACGAGAGAAAGGTCTTTCTTTATCACAAAGCCGAAATCGTTTACGGGGATATTTCGCTGAAAGCGGATTACATCGAGATTGATTTCTCGAATAATCAGGTCTTTGCACACGGTTTACCCGATTCAACGGGAACCATCAAAGGCACACCGGTTTTTACCGAATCGGGACAAAGTTTTGAAGCCGAAAAGATCAAGTATAATTTTGACAACAAAAAGGGATTTATTCAGCATGTGATCACACAGGACGGCGAAGGCTATCTGCACGGCGAGAAAATAAAAAAACTTCCCGACGGCCGCATCAACGTGTTTCACGGAAAATACACCACCTGCAATCTGAAAAATCCGCATTACGAATTCAGATATACCAAAGCACAGGTCATTCCCAACAACAAAATTGTTTCGGGGCCTGCATACATGGTCATTGAGGGAGTGCCCGTGCCGTTGTTCATTCCTTTCGGTCTTTTTCCCAACAAAACGGGGCAGCGCTCCGGGTTGATCGTCCCCTCTTTCGGCGAATCTGCAAACAGGGGTTTTTACCTCGAAGGCGGGGGCTATTACTGGGGGATCAATGATTATCTGGATTTGACCCTTACGGGAGATATTTTTACCAGCGGAAGCTGGGCGGTCAGGCCAACGTTAAGATATGCCAAACGCTATCGTTTTCACGGCTCCTTTGATTTCAACTATGCCCGCAACATTTTGGGTGACCGCGATTCGCCCGACAAGCAGATCAAAAAAGATTTCTCGATCCGGTGGAGCCATTCGCAGGACCCCAAAGCCCGGCCAAACAGCCGTTTTTCGGCCAATGTTTACATCGTAACCTCGGACTTCAATGATTATAACCTGACCAATACCCAGGCCTATCTCTCCAACACCTTCCAGTCGAGTATCTCCTATCAGACCAATTTCAACAACAAGATGTTTTTGTCCATTAACGGCAACCATCAGCAAAACACACGCGACAATTCGGTGAGTATTTCTTTGCCCAGCGTCACGTTCAATACCAAACAAATCTATCCGTTCAGACGCAAGAACCCGGTGGGCAAACAGCGCTGGTACGAAAACATCAACCTGCAATATACCTTTACGGGCAACAACAGAATATCCACCTACGACTCGCTGTTGTTCAAGCCGGGGTGGGAAAAAGAATTGTTGTACGGAGCTAAGAATGATGTCCCGGTAAGTGTTTCGATGAGGGTGCTCAAATATCTTACATTTACCACGGCGGGAAGATTTTCCGGAAAATGGTATCCTTTTACCATCAGAAAAAACTGGGTCAACGACACATTGTACAACGAAAACGATACCATTTACGGATTTGTGAAAACCGACACGGTTTATGCTTTCTCGGCTGCCCGGCAGTTTTCGCTTTCGGCGGGGCTGAGCACACGCCTGTACGGCATGTACCAGTTCAAAAAAGGGCCGGTGGTGGCTATCAGACACGTGCTTACACCCAACGTTGCTTTCTCTTACCATCCCGATTTTGGTTCCGATTTTTGGGGCTACTGGCACGATTACCAATATGATGCCGAAGGCAATACACGGCCTTATTCGATTTTCGAGGGGACGTTGTTTGGCGGCCCGCCCAACGGAAAATCGGGCATGGTCTCTTTTTCGCTGGTCAACAACATCGAAATGAAAGTCAGGGCGCGAAAGGATACCGTCACAGGAACGAAAAAGATTGTCCTGATTGATAATTTTACCATCGGTTCGGGGTATGATATTGCCCGCGATTCACTTAACTGGAACCCTTTAAGGCTGAGCGGAAGAACCCGGATACTTAAAAGGCTTGACATCATGTATTCGGGACTTTTTGATCCTTATGCCGTTGATTCGGCGGGAAGAACCATCAACGAGTTCGAGTGGAATGTCAATCACAAACTCTTCAGAATGACCAACACCACCTGGACATTTGGCTTGAATCTCAGGATCAGTCAAAGTGATTTCAAAAAAAACAAAACAAAGAAAAAGGGGCAAGATGCCGGTGAAGACCAGGAAATCCTGAAACAATATTCCCGGCATGAATTGAATGATGTGTTGGACAATCCGGAGTTGTACATTGACTGGAGTAACCCTTGGAGCCTGTCAATCGCCTATAATTTGCGGTTCTCCAATACGCCGAGATACATGTATTACGAGCATGAAAATGTGCGCTCGGTGGTCAATTCCATCGGGATCATGGGAGATGTGAACATCACACCCAAATGGAAAGTACAGTTCAGAACGGGATACGATTTCGAAATGAAAAAGTTTTCTTTCACTTCCATTGACATTTACCGTGATCTGCACTGCTGGGAAATGTATTTCAACTGGGTGCCCATGGGGCCGCGCAAAAGCTGGAATTTCGGCATCAATGTCAAAGCGGCCATTTTGCGCGATCTGAAATACAACAGAAAGAAAGATTTCAGGGATTCGTACAGGTAGCCCGAAAAGTCCGGAAAAGAATATTATTGTTAGTTTTGACGAAAATTAAAAATACATGAAAAAACCGGTTTTTTATTTGGTGCTCGTTGTTATTACGCTTACATTCTCTTGTTGTAAAAGATCTGATATCAGTGAGTTTAAAGTTGCTTTTTACAATGTTGAAAATCTTTTCGACACCATCAACGATCCGGGCGTAAACGACGGAAGCTTTACGCCTCAAAGTGCGCTCAACTGGAATACATACAAATACGGGCATAAACTTGAAGGCATTGCCAAAGTGCTCACAGCCCTTGGCGACGGGGAACTGCCTGTAATGGTCGGACTGGCCGAAGTTGAAAATGAAAGGGTGTTGAACGATCTCGTCCGGCAGCCTGCTTTAAAGAAAGGAGGATATCGGTACATTCACTACGAAAGTCTCGATGAACGCGGTATTGATGTGGCCTTGCTGTACAGAAGCGATTATTTCGAGCCGCTCTATTCGCGGGCCTATCCTGTCCGTTTTCCGTTTGATACGAGCGACCGAACGCGCGATTTGCTATATGTTAAGGGTGTTGCCGCCACGGGAGATACTTTGCATATCATGATTGATCACTGGCCTTCACGGTATGGCGGAAAAGAGAAAAGCGCCCCCAAAAGAAATTTTACGGCCTCGCTTGTCAGGGATGTCGTGGATTCTGTTTTTAAAACGAACAGCCGTTCCAACATCATCATTATGGGCGACCTGAATGATAATCCTACCGATGAAAGCGTCACAAAAATTCTGAAGGCCATGAAGCCCGGCAACCTGACAAAGTATGATGAACTTTACAATCTTGCACTCCCCGAATACGAACAAGGAAAGGGAACACTCTATTGGAAAAGCTGGGATCTGTTTGATCAGATCATTGTTTCGGGAAATATTCTTTCCGGTAACATGCGCCTGAAGCTTGATCCCGAAAAAGAACAGATACTGAAAGAAGACTGGATGTTGTACCAAAAGGACGACGGTGTGAAAGTTCCCAGCCGTACCGCCGGACGAAAGGCTTATTACGGTGGCTACAGCGATCATTTGCCGGTGTATATTAATTTTGTTGTTGGAAATTCCGACAGCAAATCCAAATAAAGGCTACCGGAATAAAGGTTGTTTTACCGGCCCCAAATGAAAACACCTTATTGGATGTTTTAAAAAAAAATATTGATGCTATCTGTTAACGGTCAACTTTCGTGTGAAGATTTCCGTGCCGGTGGCGATGTTGATCAAATACATTCCTCCGGGTAAATCACCGATAAATACAGGGAGTGTATAACTGCCGGAAACTTCAACATTTTGCCTGAAAACTTCAACCCCCACAAGGTTGATGATCCTGACTTCGGCAACGGCATTCATGTTCAGTTGGATATTTACTTCATTTTGTGCAGGTACCGGGAAAATGTGTACCGGTTCTTCATTCGTTTTATCTTCAACCGAAGTGGTAAGACAATGCAGAATATAAGGATCGAAACATTCCACCGATGGGGGATAACAGATCTGGAACTGCATTTTTCTGTCGGGACAAATCACGCAGTAACACGGATAACCGTAAAAAGTCTGGCCCTCAATGACTGTTAAGATGGCCTCATGCCCGCCGCCCTCGGCGCCGGCACACGGGTTGGTTACCCCAAACTGCTGTTTGAAAGCCCTGATCTCATCGTCCGAGTCATAAGGCGAGAGACCCCAGAGTTGAAAATTCTCCTGTCCCTCTCCGTACTTGACGTAAACCTCCTGAATGATTGGAGCATACGCCTGGCACGTGCCTCAGGTGGCCTGAAACAAGTCCAGCATCACCGTTTTTCCGGCATCCAGTGTTTCGTAAAGATTATGTTCGATTCCGTCGGTATCCGTAATGGTAAAATCACCCACGTTGTCAACCCAGCCGAATGAACGTCCGTCCCAAAATCCACCGGAGGAACAACCTTTCTGTTCCGTCTGGGCAAATGCCGCAGCCAGGCCGAAAAAAAATACGCTAAGTAATACGAGTCTTTTCATTGTATGATTAAAGTTTTGATTGGTAATGTCTTGAAAATTCAACATGCAAAATAAAACAAAAAAAATGAAAAATTGTTCAACCCATATTTTAAACCTTTTTTTACTTTTGTCCCTCACCAAAACACATTACTCAAATGAAAAAGCTGACATTTACACTCATGACATTACTCTTTTTGCTTGCCAACAGCAGTTTTGGTCAGTCACCCCAATCCTTCAATTACCAGTTTATTGCCCGTGATGCTTCCGGCCAGGCCCTGGTCAACCAGCCGCTGGAAGTTAAGATCAGCATCATCAAAGGTGCACTTGCCGGCATTATCGAGTATTCCGAAATGCACTCGAAAATCACCAATGCATTCGGACAGGTCAATCTTTCCATCGGCACGGGAGAAATCCTGTCGGGAAGTTTCGGCAACATCCCGTGGGAAACCGGAGATTTGTACCTCAAAGCGGAAATCAGCACCGATCAGGGGCAAACGTTCCAAATCATGGGCTCCACCAAACTATTAAGCGTTCCCTATGCAATGTATGCCGATGCTTCAGGGCTTAAAAACCTTCCGGCATTGTCGCAGGATGAGATAGATACCCTGAACGCCGTTGCAGGTACTGTAGTGCTCAATACAACCACCGACTGCCTGAATTATTTTACGGGAACGGCGTGGATGTCCATGTGCGGGGAATGTTCGCCACAACCCACACAGGCCGATGCCGGCGAAAGCCAAACCGTTATCGGCACACAAACGTATCTGGAAGCCAATACACCCGGGTTTGGTGAAGGGCTGTGGGAAATCATCAGCGGGACGGGCGGAAATGTTGCAGAGCCCACCAATCCCAGCAGCCTCTTCACAGGCACCCAGCCCGGCAGCTACACATTGCAATGGAGTATTACGACGGTTTGCGGCACGAGCTCCGACGAAACGAATATCAACTTCATCAATGAACCGCCACCACCCTCCGACGATTTGTTTTTTATGCCCTACGTGGATTGTTTGCTGTGGCCCAATTTCGACATCTCCAATGTGGACAGTACCGGGATTTGCCTTTACACCTGCGCATTCATCGTGGACAATGAATTTGACCCGGGAGCCAATCCCTGCTGGGGCGGCTACCAGACTTTGGGGATGGATTATTACCAGGAAAAAGTTGCCGCCTTGCGCGAAAACGGCGGAGACATTATCGTTTCTTTCGGCGGTGCCAACGGGGTTGAACTTGCCTATGCCGCCGCCGACGAATTTGAAGCCCGCGATGCCTATAAAACCGTTATTGATGCCTACAGCCTCACCGGCATTGATTTCGACATCGAAGGGTGGCTGGTTGCAGAACCGTTGTCCCGGGAAAGACGCTCCAAAGCCATGAAACTTTTGCAAGATGAATACCCGGGGCTGAAGATCAGTCTCACTTTACCCACAATGCCCTCTGGGCTTACCACCGACGGACTCAACACGGTGGCCAGCGCATTGAACCATAACGTTGAACTGGATTGTGTGAACCTGATGGCCATGGACTACGGCGGTTCGGGTATCGACATGGGTGATGCAGCCATTTCGGCGGGAAATGCCCTTTTCGGACAACTGAAAGTCCTTTACCAAAATGCCGGCTACAACCTTCCCGATTCGGTTATCTGGCACAAAGTGGGCATCACTCCCATGATCGGTGAAAACGATGTGCCGGGAGAGGTTTTCTATATTGATGATGCCACCGATCTGGTGGAATGGGCCGTTGATAAGAAAATCGGACGCCTCTCCATGTGGTCGGCCAACAGGGACAAAGAATGCGATAACCCCAACGACCCGCTCTATTCCTGCAGCCATATTCCGCAGGATATGTTCCAGTTTTCGTCCATATTCGGTGCGGTAGCCGTCAATCCATGCAACAACAAAACAGTACATGAAAAAAAATAAAGCCGGTCAATTCATCTTCCTTTTGATCCTGCTGGCCGGAATGATGGCCTGTACTCCGAAGACCGGAACCATGAAAATCCGGTTTTTCGGCGAAGCACAGGGAACCTACTATGCCATTACCTATTTTGCCGAAGATACGCTGGTCACACAACAGCAGATTGACTCCCTGCTTGAAGCGTTCGATCTTTCGGCCTCCATCTGGGTTAAAGAATCCGTCATTTCCAGGGTCAACAACAACGATTCCGAAGTGGTGCCTGATCGTGATTTCATCAATATTTTCAGGATAGCCCAAAAAGTCTCCGCTGAAACCGACGGTGCTTTCGACATCACCGTCGGGCCGCTGGTGGAGGTGTGGGGCTTCGGCTTCGAAAGCAGAGCCGATGTTGACCGTCACATGGTGGACAGTTTGCTCCCGTTGGTCAACTACCGCGCTGTGAGAATTGAAAACGGCAGTGTTGTGAAAGATAATCCGGGGATACAAATCGACTACAACGCCATCGCTCAGGGATATTCCGTGGATCTTACGGGTGATTTTCTCCGGAAAAACGGTATCGGCAACTTTCTGATCGATATCGGGGGAGAACTGTTGGCCGAAGGGACCAAACCCAACGGAGAACTTTGGGTGGTGGGGATCGAAAAACCAAGCAAGGAAATGGATTCCGAAAGACAACTCAAAGCCACGCTGAAGATCACCGGCAAAGCTGTCGCCACTTCGGGTAACTACCGCAAGTATTACGAAATCGACGGCGTCAGATATTCACATACCATCAACCCGAAAACAGGTTACCCGGTGAAACATTCTTTGCTTTCGGCCACTGTAATTGCCGATAGCGCAGCTTATGCCGATGCGTATGCCACTGCTTTTATGGTGATGGGATTGGAAAAAGCCAAAGCATTTCTTGCCATGCACCCCGAATTAGAAGCCTTTTTTATCTATCAGGATAAGGACAAGCAAATGAAAACATTTGCCACCAAAGGAATTGCCGACCGGATCATTCCGCAATAGCATCCGTTTTTGCTTTCATTTCACAGGATAATCATTTTCAAGACGCTTTCAGGAGACCCTGTTTGCCGAACGCCGATTTTCACAAGCGAAAAAGTCAGGATACGGCAAATTGCAAAACCAAACAAAAAAAAGGGCAGGTTGTTGTCAACCTGCCCGGGGTCAATTGAAGGGTTGTTTAAAAGAAAAGAAAGGGGTAGATGGAAATTATGACTTGTTTTTCATTGCTGAATTTTATCAGTTGTTATGACGCAAAGTAACATCATAACAAACCCAAAAGCATAGCAGAAAACCACTAGAAAAAAAATTAGTGGTTTTCATTGATAGGAGAAAAATAAAAATAAAGAAGGGCAGACTGAAAAAACAGTCTGCCCTGGGGGCCTTAAAAGAAAGGCTATATAGAAAGATGGGGTTTAAGTCAAAAAATTTGTTTACCCTTCCGGCGGTTATTTTACTTCGGTGTAATGAATGTCGTCCTGAATGTAGCGGTTCAGTTGATCGCAAAGCACAACTTCATCGCCGGCGGCATACCCTTCCTGCCGGCAAAGCAGTTGCTGATTCCGGTCGAAGAGCAGGGTACAGGGAGCAGTGGCAACATTCATGGAGCGCTTGAAATTTCCGTTGGGATCGATGTATATCTCAAATTCCCAGTTTCTTCCGTATGCCATTGGTTTTACCTGGCTCCACGTGCCGTTGGTGCCGATACAAACGGCAATCATCTTCACACCTTGTCCCTGCAGGCTTTCCTTCCAGAGCTCCTGCATGTTTTCAAGGTTGTTGCAACATGTGTTGCTGTTCATCTCCCAGAATACAAGGATAACCGGAGTTGCGGGTTGAAGAACTTTTGTTGACATGACGGTCGTTCCGTCCATCGTGACAAGTGCCTCATCCGGAATGTTTCCGTTTTGCGACATCAGGCCCGTCGCCATGCCGGTAAGCAAGAAAAAAATAATCAGTGTTTTCATGGTTGATAGGTGTTTGTTAGGTTAAAAATCATTTGATTTGTTATGAGGCAAAAATACATTAGAAGTGAGGTGAAAACATGGCAGAAATCCACTACAAAAAATATTAGCTGAATTTCAGGGAGACGAAACAAGAATACACTTCATCACCACCGCCGCATATTTTCACTTTCCGCCCAATAAATTAAAAGCTTGTTCGTTATGCAATTCATTTTATTGTATTAATTTTGCGGCATGTTTAAAAAATCTCTGTTTTACATCATCTTGATATTGGCCCTGGGGGCGGTTTCATGCAATCATTATCAGAAATTACTGAAGAGTCAGGATAGTGAGCTCAAGTATGAAAAAGCCATCGAATATTACGAAAAAGGAGATTATTACAGGGCATTGCAGCTTTTTGATGCGATACTTCCGGTTTACCGGGGAACCGAAAAAGCAGAGGAACTCTATTTTGATTATGCTTACGCCTACTATCATGAGGGGGAGCACATCATGGCCTCCTATTATTTCAAACGTTTTTATAACAATTATCCGAGAAGTAAAAATGCCGAAGAGGCAGCTTTCATGGCGGCATACTGTAAGTACCTCGACAGCCCGCGATACAGCCTCGATCAGGCCAATACCTATGAGGCCATCAACGAGTTTCAGCTTTTCATCAACAGATATCCCCGCAGTGAGCGTGCCAAAGAGGCTACGGCCTATATTGATGAATTGCGCAAAAAGTTGCAGGATAAGGATTATAACATTGCCAACTTGTATTTTAAGATGGAAGATTACAGGGCAGCCATCGTATCATATAAAAATTTGTTAAAAGATTATCCCGACACCGAATACAAAGAAGAGATCCTTTACCGTATCATCAAGGCCTATTACGAATACGCCATGAAGAGTATACAGGAAAAACAAAAAGAGCGGTATGAATCGGCGGTGAGCGCTTATCTCGATTTTGTATCTTTGTACCCCGAAAGCAAATACTTTAATGAAGTGCAAAAAATGCGTGATAAGGTGAAAGAAAAACTTGGAATAGAAACAATAGAAAAAGAAATTCAATAAATCATATTATTTATTATGGACATTAAGAAAATTAAAACCGAATCGACAGCCGTAACCCGGCGGATGCGTGACTTCGACAGGCTAACGGGCAATGTGTATGAGACCGTTGCCTTGCTTTCCAAGCGTGCCAATCAGATATCGCTTGAAGTTAAAGAGGAACTGAACAAAAAAATCTCGGAATTTGCTACAACCAACGACAATCTCGAAGAGGTTTTTGAAAACCGTGAACAAATTGAAATCGCAAAGTATTACGAAAAACTGCCCAAGCCGACACTCATTGCCATCCATGAGTTTTTGAACGATCAGATCTATTACCGTAATCCTGCCAAAGAAAAAAGTAAAGACCCAACCTTTTAGCCGCTGTTGTGCTTAATGGAAAAAAAATATTGATCGGGATCACAGGCAGCATTGCCGCTTACAAAATCCCGTTTTTAATCCGGTTGCTCAAGAAAGAAGGCGCCGAGGTACAGGTTGTAATGACCCCTGCCGCCCGTGATTTTGTAACCCCGTTAACACTCTCGGTTTTATCCGGAAATCCGGTTTACACCTATCCTTTTGATGAAGATGACGGCAGTTGGACCAGCCATGTGGAGCTTGGCAGCCGGGCCGATGTGATGCTGATGGCTCCGGTAACGGCAGCCACGCTTGGCAAGATGGCCAACGGCATTGCCGACAACCTGTTGCTCACAACTTATCTCTCGGCAAAATGCCCCGTCTTTTTTGCACCGGCCATGGACCTCGATATGTATCGACATCCTGCCACGGGCGAAAACATCAAAAAACTTATCGGTTTCGGACATACCCTTATTGAGCCGCAGGTGGGGGAACTGGCCAGCGGCCTGACGGGTGCCGGGAGAATGGAGGAGCCCGAAAATATCGTAAAGGTTCTGAAAGATCATTTTGCCAAACGCCGGCAATTTGCCGGGAAAAAATTTCTCATCACGGCGGGACCCACTTACGAAGCCATTGACCCGGTCAGGTTTATCGGTAATCATTCTTCGGGGAAAATGGGCTTTGCTCTGGCGGAAGCTGCTGCGGAAAAAGGAGCGGAAGTTACATTGATTGCCGGACCCGTCAAACTGGAGATCACTCATCCGTTGGTCCGTCGCATTGATGTGGCTTCGGCAAATGAGATGTACGAAATGTGCAAAAAATACTTTCCTGCTGCCGATGTAACCGTTATGTCGGCTGCCGTTGCCGATTTTACACCCGAGGAAATCGCTCCGCAGAAAATCAAAAAAGGTGATCAGCCACCGGAGATCAAACTGAAACCCACGGTGGATATCCTTCGGCAACTCGGCAGGGAAAAGGATTCCGGACAAGTACTGGTGGGATTTGCTCTTGAAACGGACAATGAGCTTGAAAATGCTCGCCTGAAACTGAAAAATAAAAATCTTGATTTGATCGTTTTAAACTCACTCAAAGAACAAGGCGCCGGTTTTGGGGTTTCTACCAACAAGATCACGATCATCGACAAGAATGGTAAGCAGACCGATTATCCGTTGAAATCGAAAAAGGAAGTGGCTGAAGACATCCTTGACCGGATTGCGGAACTGATTTGAAAGAAAAAAAATGCACACCGTAAAATCATTTTTCATATTATTGTTTATCACCTTGTCCCTGCTTTCCGGCAAAAGGGGAACGGCACAGGAATTCAACTGCTCGGTACAGGTTTCGGCGCCCAAGATACAGCAAACCAACCGCGATAAATTTCAGGAGCTTCGAAAAGGACTTTATGAATTTGTTAATCAAAGACACTGGACGAACTACAGCTTTTTGATCGACGAACGCTTCGAGGCAACCATTGCCATCACCATTACCGATGAAATATCTTCGGATGAATTTAAAGGCAAGCTGAACCTCGTTTTGCGCCGCCCTGTTTATGCAACTTCATACAACAGTATTTTATTCAATTACATCGACACGAAATTTCAGTTTCAGTGGCAGGAGGGCGAGCCGCTGGATTTTCAGGAAGGTACTTACGGCAGCAGCCTCACAGCCACCGTCGCCTATTACATCTACATCTTTCTCGGCCTTGAGTTCGATTCCTTTACGCCCATGGGCGGAACGCCGTTTTATCAAAAAGCACAAGCCATTGTCAACACGGCACAGGGTGCCAAGGAACCGGGCTGGAAAGCCTTCGAGAGCATGAAAAACCGTTACTGGCTTGCCGAAAACCTGACCAATTCGTCCTACAGCAACATCCGCAAAGCCATGTACGAATTCCACAGGAAAGGACTTGATGTGATGCAGGGCAACATTGAAAAAGGACGTCAGGGATGCCTTGATGCACTGGAATTGTTGCAACGTGCACATCGCGAAAAACCACACCTTTTTCTTATGCAACTGGTGATGGATGCCAAGCGGGATGAATTCATCAATGTATTCTCGGAAGGCTCTCCCATGGACAAGACCAAGGCAGTGAATATCCTGAAAGAGATCGACCCTTCCCATTCGAACGACTACCAGAAAATACTCAAACAGTAAGAAAGACCTCCCTGCAGATTTTCAGCATTTTTTCTTCCGGACTGTCTGCTGAAAAAAAAAGCCCGTCCGGAGGGACAGGCCTTTTGGAATAATGAACAATTATTGCCTAATTTTTTAATACTTCGTTAACCAGTTTGGCAGCGTCTTCAAGGGCGATGGCGGAATGTACCTTCAATCCCGACTCGTCGATCAGTTGCTTTCCTTCTTTGGCATTGGTGCCCTGCAATCTGACAATGATAGGCACTTTGATATCGCCGATGTTGCTGTAAGCATCCACGATGCCTTGCGCTACCCTGTCGCAGCGAACGATGCCACCGAAAATATTGACCAGAATAGCTTTTACGTTGGGGTCTTTCAGAATGATGCGGAAAGCCTCTTCCACACGTTTGGCGTCGGCGGCACCGCCTACATCAAGGAAGTTGGCCGGATCGCCGCCCGACATTTTGATCATATCCATGGTAGCCATGGCCAGGCCGGCTCCATTCACCATGCAACCCACATTTCCGTTCAGTTTCACGTAATTCAGGTCGTAGCGGCTGGCTTCAACCTCAATGGGGTCTTCCTCATTGAAATCGCGCATCGCTTTGATGTCGGGATGTCTGAAAAGTGAGTTGTTGTCAACCACCACTTTGGCATCTACTGCTAAAATATTATCGTCCGAGGTCTTTACCACGGGATTGATCTCAAATAATGATGCATCAGCACCTTCGTAAGCCTGATAAAGTGCCATGGCAAATTTCACCATGTTTTTGTAAGCAGTACCGCTCAAACCGAGGTTAAAAGCGATCTTACGTGCCTGAAAAGCTTGCATGCCCACTTTGGGGTCTATCTCTTCGGTGAAGATCTGATCGGGTGTTTCGGCCGCAACGGCTTCGATATCCATTCCACCTCTCGGCGAATACATCACCATGTTTCTCCCCGTTTTACGGTTGAGCAGCACACTCATGTAAAACTCGCGAATGTCGGAGCTGCCGGGATAATAAACATCCTGCTGGATCAGTACTTTCCGCACCAGCTTCCCCTCGGGAGGCGTTTGCGGGGTAACCAAATGCATACCAAGAATCTGATCGGCCAGTTTTTCAACGTCGGCCAAACTTTTGGCCAGCTTTACTCCGCCTCCTTTGCCACGGCCGCCGGCATGTACCTGCGCCTTTACCACCCACATGGTGGTTCCTGTCTTGGCTTGTAATGTTTTTGCCGCTTCTACTGCCTGTTCGGGCGACTCGGCGACGATACCCTGTGGGACTGCTACACCATATTGGCTTAAAATCGCTTTCCCCTGATGTTCATGTAAGTTCATCGATTCTGCTTATATTTTGATTATCAATCGTTTTTTTGAGCCCGCAAAATTATTATTTTTCGGCATTCATAAAAATTTATGCTTTTTATACTATTTTTTCATTTTTTACGCTTAATCATATTAAAATACGTTAAGTCAGGACAATTCAATCTTTTCAAGTGGTTTCAAGCGGAATAATGGGAAGATATCTTTTAACAATTTTTACATTTTTGCTGGTGCTTGTTGTTTCGGCAACTCCGGAGAATGAAGGCAAAAATGCCTTTGCAAAACGCGTGGCATCCCCTCCGAAGATCAATGGTGTATTGGATGATCCGTGCTGGAAAAATGCTGATGAGATCACAGGATTCAGACAATTTTCGCCGGATTACGACCAACGCGCCACCCAATCCACTGTGGTTTATATCCTTTACGACAATGAAGCCGTTTATGTGGGCGCCTTGCTGAAAGATACGGCTCCCGACAGTATCCTGATGCAACTCGGCAACCGGGATGACAACCATTTGAATGCCGATTGGTTTGCCGTGGAGTTCGACACCTATTCCAATCAGTTTGATGCCTATTTGTTCAAAGTTACTGCTTCGGGGGTACAGATTGACCGCCGTCGCCGCGATCATACCTACGATGCCGTATGGAAAAGTGCGGTGAAAATAACGGATGAAGGCTGGGTGGCGGAGATGAAGATCCCGTGGTCGGCACTGCGCTTCCCCAAAGAAAAGGAACAAACCTGGGGCTTGCAGCTCACAAGAAACATCAGAAGATACCGCGAAACAGACCAATGGGCTCTCGTTGTAAAAGGTGTTCCCAACCAACTGGTTTACTGGGGGACACTCTCGGGGCTCAAAGATATCCGGCCTCCCGTTAGATTATCACTCACGCCTTATTTTTCCATTGCCGGTCAGTACGATCAAAAGATGGCTGATCCCGCGGAGCGCTTCTCCTATTCATTTGGCGGTGGGGCCGACATCAAATACGGCATTAATGAAAGTTTTACGGTGGACATGACCCTGTATCCCGATTTCAGCCAGGTGAAGTCGGACAATAAGGTGAAAAACCTCAGTGCTTTCGAGACGGTTTATGCCGAGCACAGACCATTTTTCAAAGAATCGGTGGATCTGTTCAAAAAAGGAGATTTGTTCTATTCGCGCCGGATTGGTGCCACTCCTTCGGGTTTTTATGCCGTTCCCTATCAAATTGATGCTGACGAACATATTGCCGAAAATCCGTCACGGGCCAGGTTGCTGAATGCATTTAAATTTTCGGGACGAAACAAACACGGCCTTGCCATCGGGGTATTGAATGCCTTGACGAACAATACCTTTGCTGTTGTTGAAGACAGTGCACAAAACAAACGGAAGATCCTCACCGAACCGTTGACCAATTCCAACATTACCGTTTTCGACCAGACGTTGCGGAATAATTCTTCGGTTTACCTTATCAACACCAATGTGATCCGGTCACAAAAAGGCAACAATGCCAATGTTACGGGAGCCGGTGTCAGCCTTCTCGACAGACAAAATAAATGGAATGCGGTATTTTCGGGGGCCGTCAGCCAGGTGTTTGTCTCCGGTCCGGATGTCTCAGAATACAGTGCGAAAAGAGGCTACAAGTATTATCTGAATCTTGCAAAAGTAAGCGGTAATTTCAAGTTCAATGTTTACCGCAATGTGATGGATGCCCGTTTTGATGCCAACGACCTGGGGCTTACGCGAAAGAACAATTTTGTTCAGAACGGCGGAAACATCAGGTACAGCATTTACGAACCGGTTTGGTATTTCCGCAACCTCTACGCTTCGCTCGGCATGGTCAGCGAAACGGATTTCACAACCGGCAAAAACCTCGGTTTGCTGTTTGGCACCAACCTCAGGGTTACCTTTTTGAATTACCTTACCGGTTGGTTTGATTTTTCCTTCTCGCCCGGCGAACGTTACGACTACTATGATCCGCGAACCGAAGGCCGTTATTTCATTCGTCCGGCTTACGCCAAAACAAACCTCGGTTTTTCCTCCGATTACCGCAAGCCATTTGCCATGGACGGAAGCCTGAGATATGAAATCAATAACGACACCTACAACAAAAGCTCATTGATGATCCGTCCGGTGATCAGGGTCAACGACAAACTGAATTTCAATTATACCTTTAAAACGGGTATTGCCAAAAATAACAAGGGTTACGCCGACAGGGATACTTCCGGCGTGATCATTTACGGCCGGCGCGATCTGACATCATACGAAAGTGCTTTGTCCGGCAGGTATATGTTCAGGAACAATCTTTCGTTGAGCTTGTGGATGCGCTACTTCACCTATCAGGGCATTTACGATAAATACTATAGCCTCACGGATGATGGCCGGCTGGAAGAAAATAACAATTATCAGGCAAACAACGATTTCAATTTCAATACTTTTAATTTGGATCTGGTGTTCAACTGGGAATTTGCTCCGGGCAGCAACCTGAGCGTGGTCTGGAAAAACTCAATCCTCAGCGAAGACAAATTTGTCAACAGCGGTTTTCTGGATAACCTGAAAAGAACCATCAACGCCGACCAGTTGAATCTGATCTCGGTCAAAGTGCTTTATTACATCGATTATCAATCGTTGTTCAGGCATAAGACATAACCCGGAAATTTGACGGGATTTTCAGTGATCTTGCCTGTTTATTGGAGTG
>JAOZMX010000133.1 GCA_029934065.1 Bacteroidales bacterium | reverse complement strand
ACAAAAAAGTGGTGTACCAGAACGAAGAGTTCAACCTCTTGCAGGCTGCGCTCAACATCGACGAAGACCTTGAAAACCTTCGCTACAACAACATTGTCATCGCCACCGATGCCGACGTGGACGGGATGCACATCAGGTTATTGCTGCTCACTTTCTTTCTTCAGTTCTACCCCGACCTTGTTAAATCGGGACATCTCTACATCCTGCAAACCCCGCTTTTCAGGGTACGCAACAAAAAGAAAACCTTTTACTGTTATTCGGACGAAGAACGCCTCAACGCCATTGCCAAACTGGGAGCCAACCCCGAGATCACACGTTTCAAAGGTTTGGGCGAGATATCACCCGACGAGTTCAGGCATTTTATCGGCAGCTCCATGCGTCTCGACCCGGTGATCCTGAAAAAAAGCAGCTCGCTGGACGAGACACTCTCGTTCTACATGGGCAAGAACACCCCCAACAGGCAGAATTTTATCATCGACAACCTGCGGATGGAAGAGGATGTCATTGAACGGAATTAATGTTTTTTTTCCTGAATAACACCATGAATATTTTGAACTTTCGATAATAAATAAATAATCTATATTTGCACTCCAAATCGCGTAAAAAAAAACAATATGAACGATAAACTTCAGGAATTAACACGGAAAATATACGAAGAAGGCCTTGAAAAGGGGAAAAAAGAAGCCGGGGAAATCCTTTCCAATGCAAAGCACGAAGCCGATGAATTGCTGAAAAACGCCCGGAAGGAAGCAGAAAAGATCATTGAACAGGCAAAGAAAGAATCGGAAGAACTGAAAAAAAACGTTCAGTCGGAATTGAATCTTTCATCCAAGCAGGCCATTAACGCCTTGAAGCAACGGCTGACCGATCTTGTGGTAACCAAAAGTATCAGGGGAACTTTGGACAAGGCTTTCGACGACAATGAATTTATCCAAAAAATAATCCTTGCCATTGTTGCAAACTGGGACAAGATTGACAAGAGCGGTGGCGACATTACCGTGGTTCTTCCCGAAAAAGATAAAGGCAAGCTCGATGATTTTCTGAAAGGCAAAATAGCAAAACAAATTCAGTCCGGCCTGACGATCGACTTTGAAGAGGGAATGAAGAGCGGTTTTAAGATCGGCCCGGCCGACGGAAGTTTCCGCATCAGCTTCACCGAAAGCGATTTTGAGAATTTCTTCAAACAGTATCTTCGTCCGCGAACCAAAAAACTGCTTTACGGAGAACAATAAAATATGGAGCTGAAAAGGAATTACCATTACCTTGTGGCAGGATTGCCCGATCTGCTTCTGGACGAAACGAGGAGCAAGCTGAGTCTGGTTCAGTTGGCAAACGAGCTGAAACCCGGCCTGCATCCCAATGACCTCAAGCTGGTCGATCTGCTTTTTCTTCAACACGACAATGATAATTTGTTGAATTTATTGCAGAAAAACGATTTTGAATTCGACACAAGGGGCATATACGCACAGGATGTTCTCGAAGAACAGATCAAAGAGCAGGACGGTACGCTGCCACAATACATGAACAGTTTCA
Source organism: Bacteroidales bacterium (assembly GCA_029934065.1). Taxonomy (GTDB): domain Bacteria; phylum Bacteroidota; class Bacteroidia; order Bacteroidales; family 4484-276; genus 4484-276. Next base: position 8,583 of record JAOZMX010000133.1, on the reverse strand, counting down.
TTGAGGAGTTTAAAACCGGTCAGATCGAAAATCCTGAACTGACCTGGGAGATCGTGCTGGAAAGGTATTTTTATGCCTATCTTACCACATCGGGAAACGACTTTGTCAGGGATTGGTTCACTTACCGGATGAACAAGAAAAATGTGATCACCGCACTTATTTGCCGGCAACATGACCTTGTGATGGAGCATCAGCTCATCGGCGAATCGGATTTCACCGAAGCCCTCATGCGCAGCAATGCCCGTGACTTCGGCCTGAGCAACGAATTTGAGGAGCTGGAAAAAATATTGTCGGCATGGGAGAGCCAAAGCCTGCTTGCACGTGAAAAGGCATTGGATAATATTGACTGGCAGTGGATAGAGGAACATACGTTTTTTCATTATTTCACCATCGAAAAGGTCATCGGCTTTTTGCTGATGTATGCCATGGTTGAACGCTGGATGAAACTCGACAAAGCCGAAGGCGAAAAGCTCTTCAACAAGTTTTTGGAAGCCCTCGGAAAAAGTTTTGTCCTGCCCGATGAATTCAATATACAAACCATTAAAAGAAAATAATCAGCACACTTGTAACCGAAATAACAAAAGACAATAAGAAATATGACAAGAGGAAAAGTTTCCGGAATTATTGCAAACCTTGTAATCATCGAAGTTGACGGTCCGGTTTCACAAAACGAGATCTGTTTTATCAGGCTCGGGGAAACCAGACTGATGGCTGAGGTCATTAAGATGATGGGGCAAAAAGCCTTCGTTCAGGTTTTCGAAAGCACACGAAACCTGCGTGTTGGCGACACGGCCGAATTTACCGGGCACATGCTTGAGGTAACCCTTGGCCCCGGCATTTTATCCAAGAACTACGACGGTCTTCAAAACGACCTTGATAAGATGGAAGGGGTATTCCTGAAAAGGGGCGAATACACCAACCCGCTGGAAGATGATTCAAAATGGGATTTCAAACCGCTGGCCAAAGCCGGAGACCTTGTGGAGGCGGGAAGCTGGCTGGGTGAAGTAAAAGAAAACTGGATCGCCCACAAGATCATGGTTCCTTTTAAGTTTCAGGGGAAATATACCGTTGTATCGGTTGCCGCCGAAGGGCAATATACCATCAACGACGAAATTGCCGTATTGAAAGACCGTGACGGAAACACGCGTAAAGTGACCATGGTACAAAAATGGCCCGTCAAGCTGGCCATCAAGGCATTTAAGGAAAAACCGAGACCTTTTAAAATGATGGAAACGGGCATCCGGTGTATCGATTCGCTCAACCCCATCGTGGAAGGCGGAACAGGTTTTACGCCCGGGCCTTTCGGAACGGGGAAAACCGTTTTGCAGCATGCGTTGTCGAAACATGCCGAGGCCGACATGATCGTGGTTGCGGCGTGCGGCGAGCGTGCCAACGAGGTGGTGGAGATATTCACCGAGTTTCCCGAGCTGGAAGACCCGCGCACGGGACGTAAGCTCATCGAACGGACCACCATCATCGCCAACACCTCCAACATGCCGGTGGCTGCCCGTGAAGCATCGGTTTATACGGCCATGACCATCGCCGAGTATTACAGATCGATGGGATTGAAGATTTTGCTGCTGGCCGACTCCACCTCACGGTGGGCACAGGCACTGCGCGAGATGTCCAACAGGATGGAAGAATTGCCCGGACAGGATGCCTATCCCATGGACCTGCCGGCCATCATTTCCAACTTTTACGCACGGGCAGGATACGTTTACCTGAAAAACGGTTCCACAGGAAGTATTACCTTTATAGGTGCCGTATCGCCTGCCGGCGGAAACCTCAAGGAACCTGTCACCGAATCGACCAAAAAAGCAGCCCGCTGTTTTTATGCGCTGTCGCAGCAACGTGCCGACAGCAAGCGGTATCCCGCCGTTGACCCCATCGACAGTTATTCCAAATACCTCGAATACGACGAGTTCATTGAGTACCTGAAGAACAATATTTCGGAAAACTGGCTGGATCAACTGCTTTATTTCAAAAACCTGCTCATCAGGGGCAAGGAAGCCCACGAGCAGATCAACATCCTCGGCGATGACGGCGTCCCCATCGATTATCACATCAGATACTGGAAATCGGAGGTTTTCGATTATGTGATCCTTCAGCAGGATGCTTTCGACCCGGTAGATTCCTCCACGCCCATTAAACGGCAAAAATACATGGTGGAGATGATCTACGACCTTGTACGGGACGAATATTCATTTGAAACCTTTGAAGAAGTCAACGAATATTTCAGAAAAGTCATCAATGTTTTGAAGCAAATGAACTATTCGGCTTTCGAATCGGAAGATTTTAAAAAATTCGAAAAGCAACTGAAACAAATCCTTGAAGAGCGGCGGGTGGAACAACCGGCCTGACAATAAAATTAGTTTATCAGAAAAAAGTTTGATGATATGGAAGCTCAGGCATTTCAGAAAGTTTATACAAAGATTTCGCAAATCACAAAAGCAACATGTTCGCTTCACGCCACGGATGTGGGATACGACGAGCTGGCGCTGATCAACGGGAGGCTGGCACAGGTTGTTAAGATCATCGGTGATACGGTGACGTTGCAGGTTTTCGGCGGCACCGAAGGCATCCCCACCAATGCGGAGGTTAAATTCCTCGGCAAAGCACCGTCGCTGAAAGTGAGCGACGATCTTGCCGGAAGGTTTTTCAATGCTTTCGGCGAACCCATCGACGGCGGACCGGACGTGGAAGGCGAAGAGATCGAGATTGGTGGCCCGTCGGTAAATCCGGTGCAGCGCAAGCAACCCAGCAACATGATCTTTACCGGTATTGCCGGCATCGACCTGAACAATTCGCTGGTCACGGGACAGAAGATACCGTTTTTTGCCGATCCCGACCAGCCTTATAACCAGGTGATGGCCATTGTTGCCCTGCGTGCCAAAGCCGATAAGATCATCCTCGGCGGCATGGGACTCACCAACGACGATTACCTTTTTTACAAAAACGTCTTTGAAAACGCCGGTGCGTTGGACAGGATCATCAGTTTTGTGAACACCACCGACGACCCGCCGGTGGAACGGCTGCTTGTCCCCGACATGGCACTTACCGCCGCCGAATATTTTGCCGTGGAAAAAAACGAAACCGTTTTGGTGCTGCTGACGGACATGACGCTTTATGCCGATGCATTGAGTATCGTTTCCAACAGGATGGATCAAATCCCGTCGAAAGACAGCATGCCGGGATCGTTGTACAGCGATCTGGCCAAGATTTACGAAAAAGCCGTTCAGTTTCCGAAGGGCGGCTCCATCACCATCATTGCGGTAACAACACTGTCGGGTGGCGACATCACCCATGCCATTCCCGACAACACGGGATACATCACCGAAGGGCAATTGTTCCTGCGGCGTGACACCGACATCGCCAAAGTTATTGTCGATCCCTTCAGGAGCTTGTCGAGGTTGAAACAGAATGTGATCGGAAAAGACACCCGCAAGGATCATGCACAGGTGATGAATGCAGCCATCAAGCTTTACTCCGAAGCAGCCAACGCCAAGACCAAACTTGAGAACGGCTTCGACCTGAGCGACTTCGACGAAAGATCCCTCGATTTTGCAAAACAATATTCCAACGACTTGCTTGCCATTGATGTGAATATCGGCGGCGAAGAGATGCTTGATAAATCGTGGCAGTTGTTCAATAAACACTTTAAACCCGAGGAGGTGGCCATCAAGCAGGAACTGGTTGATAAATACTGGCCCAAAAAAGAGAATGAATAATAATTCAGGGAGGTTTGAATCATTATCGAATTAAAATAAAACAAGCGGATTGATCATATGGCCATTCAGTTTCATTATAATAAAACGTCGCTACAGCAACTCAACAAACAGTTGAAGATAAGGCTGAACGCACTTCCGACCCTGAAAAACAAGGAATCGGCTTTGCGGCTTGAGGTGAAGAAGGCCAAAAACGAAGCACAACGGCTTGACGATGCGCTGCAACAAAAAATCCGGGAGAACGAAAACATCCTGAGGCTTTGGAACGAATTCGACAAAAGCCTGATCTCCCTCAAAGATGTCAGGCTTTCGGTCAAGAAAATTGCCGGTGTAAAAACGCCTGTGCTCGACGGTGTGGATTTCGAGATTGCCAAATTCAGTATTTTCAAAAATCCGTCATGGTATATGGACGGCATAATGCTTATCGAAGAACTGTCAAGGATCGCTCTGGAGCGGGAGGTTTTCGAACGCAAAAACCGGTTGCTCGACCATGCCCGGAAAAAAACAACGCAAAAGGTCAACCTTTACGAAAAAGTTCAAATCCCGGGATATGAAGAAGCGATATTAAAGATCAAACGTTTTATGGAGGATGAAGAGAACCTCTCGAAAGCGTCGCAAAAGATCGTAAAGAACCGCATGGAAAATCAAAATACGGAGGAGGCACGATGATCATTCCGATGAAAAAATATTCGTTTCTGATCCATCACAGGGATTTTCATACTTTCCTCACGGAATTGCAGGATCTCGGTGTTCTTGATGTGGTGGACAGAGGAGCCGAGCCCGACAGCGAAACACTGGATCGCATCCAGCTTTCGGAACAATACGGCAAGGTGATCACGTTTCTGAAAAGCAAGATCAACAACAAGACCTCCGCCGGCACTGACCTTACGGCCAAAGAGATACTGGACAAGATATTGCACCTGCAAGCCGAAAGCGAAATGCTTAAACAGAAGATCGCCGGTTTGGACAAAATGATCAAGATACTGAAACCGTGGGGTGATTTCTCAAACGAGCTGCTCCGGAAACTCGGTGATGAAGGTTTTGACATTCGTTTTTATGTGGTTTCGGATAAAAAGTTTAAAGATTCCTGGCAAACGGAATATAACCTTGAAGTAATCAGCCGGACGGAAGGCAATGTTTATTTTGTCGTCGTATTGCGCAAGGGCGAAACCATCGAAATAGATGCCGAGGAGGTGAAGCCTCCCGAACGGTCGGCTGCAGAAGTACAGCAGGAAAAAAAGGACATCGAGAAACGGCTCCGCGAGATCGAAGTCTATTACGCTGAAAATGCCGGCGCCTTTGTTCCGGTACTCGAAAAAGAGAAAATAAAACTCGACAACGGAATATCTTTCGTAAACGTTGTAAACAATGCCGAATCGGAAGCCGAAGACAAGCTGATGATCCTCGAAGGCTGGGTTCCTGAACACAAAATCAAAGAAATAGAAAGTTTTCTTGAAAGCAAAGGGATTTTCTACCTGACATCAGCTCCGGAGAAAAAAGACAAGGTACCCGTCATGCTGAAAAACGGTAATTTCAGCCGCCTGTTCGAACCCATCGGGAATCTCTATTCCCTGCCGCAGTACAAAGAGCTTGACCTGACCCCCTTCTTTGCTCCGTTCTTTATGCTCTTCTTCGGCTTTTGTCTTGGAGATGCTGGATACGGATTGCTTTTCGTAATTCTGTCAACCGTCTTCAAACGCAAGGTTGATGCCGAGTATAAACCGGTGCTTACGTTGTTGCAATGGCTCGGGAGCTCTACGGTGATCTTCGGCATCTTGTCGGGAACATTCTTCGGCATGAACCTGATAGAGATGATCGACAACGGCAAGCTTACCTGGATGCAGAGTTTACGGAAGTACATGCTTGACCCGGAAAAGATGTTCTATTTTGCTCTGTTGCTCGGTGCCATTCAGATCATTTACGGCATGATAGTCAAAGTGATCAACATCACCAAACAAAACGGGATCAGGTATGCTTTTTCTACGATAGGCTGGATATTGCTTATCGTGGGCAGTATTGTGTTATACCTTTTAAAAGGTCATATCGGCGAAACCACCGGAAAAATACTCGGGTACATCATTTATTCCGTTTCCGGTGTTTTGATCATCTTTTTAAACAATCCCGAAAAGAATATTTTCGTCAACATGGGAAGCGGCATCTGGGATGTTTATTCCATCGCCACGGGTGTAATGGGCGATTTGCTTTCGTATATCCGGTTGTTTGCACTCGGTGTATCCAGTGCAATACTCGGATATGTGTTCAATGATCTCGCCATGCAAATGAGCGGAGACATTCCGGTATTGAGCCAGATCATTTTCGTTATCATTCTGATTATCGGGCACGGGCTGAATATTTTTATGGCCTCGCTCGGTGCTTTTGTCCATCCCATGCGTCTGACATTTGTAGAGTTTTATAAAAACGCAGGCTTTGCCGGAGGCGGGAAACCGTACAGGCCTTTCAGCAAAAAAGAAGCCGGTTAACGATATTTTGAGCGAAAAAAAATTGAATAGAAAATAAACGATAATAAAAACAAAATTAAAGGAGAGAATTTTATGGCATTACCATTAATTTTAACTTATGTAGGCATCGCACTGATGATTGCACTTGCCGGTATCGGAAGTGCTTACGGCGTTACCATGGGTGGAAACGCTGCCCTGGGTGCATTAAAGAAAAACGATGAAGCTTTCGGGAATTACATGCTTTTGAGCGCATTACCCGGAACGCAGGGTTTGTACGGCTTTGCAGGCTTTTTTGTGATTAATTCAAGTGGGGTGATTTCGCCCGACATGACCATTCTTCAGGGCGCCGCTATTTTCGGTGCGGGAGTGGCACTCGGACTGGTTGCACTGTTGTCGGCCATCAAACAGGGAAGCATTTGCGCCAACGGCATTGCCAGTATCGGCGCGGGATATGACGTTTTCGGGAAAACCATGATCCTTGCCGTATTCCCCGAACTTTATGCCATCGTGGCTTTTGCCGCAGCATTCCTTATCAGTTCCGGACTGGTAGGTTAAGGAGGAAACCAACAAAAGAATTACATTGGAAAAGATAAGGCTTTTTCGGAAAATCCATTTCCCGGTTTTCGATTAAACGAGAGCGCCTTATCTTTTTTTATCCTCTCGTGAAAACCCATTTCCTGTCCGTACTCATTTCGACATTAAAATAATAGCCGCTTTCGTCGAAGAGTTTTAGCTGTTCGATATCGGTAATTCTGTTTTTCACGATAAAGCGTGTCATCATGCCTCGTGCTCTTTTGCCGTAAACCGTCAAAAATTTGTATTTTCCGTTTTTGTAATCCAGAAAAACAGGCGTATAAATTTCGGCATCAATTCCATTGACATCTATCGCTTTAAAATATTCGTCGGAAGCAAGATTGACGATGATCTTTTGCCCCGTTTCTTTCAGGGTACGGTTCACCGAACGGGTTATCTTATCTCCCCAGAAACGATAGAGATCCCTGCCTTTTTCATTTTGTAACTTGGTTCCCATTTCAAGGCGATAGGGCTGGATAAGGTCATTAGGACGCAACAAGCCGTACAGCCCCGATAAAATCCTGACATGATCGCGGGCAAAATCATGATCCTGCTCATCAAAATCATCAGCATTGATTCCGGTATAAACCTCTCCCCTGAAAACCTGCAATGCCGGTTTTGCATTTTCCGGCGTGAAGGGAAGATGCCACTCCATGAACCGTGTAGCATTCAGGTGAGCCAGCTTCACATTGATCTTCATCAATTGCTGAAGTTCATCGGGAGTCATTTTTTTCAACAGGTCAACAAGCATTTGGGCTTCCTGCAAAAATTCGGGTTGTGAAAATTTCTTTCCCTTGACGGAAATACCAAAATCCAGCGTTTTGGCCGGTGAAAGTAATATCAGCATGATAAAAATATTTCAGGATTGAACATTAAACTACCACGGGTCGGAAAAGCCCCTGTGATGCGGACTGAACGGGTCGTTGCGGAACCCCGGCATTGATCCGGGATAAAGATAGGGGTTGTAAGGGGAATTTCCTTTGTCGAAACTTACCTGAGCCCCAAAATGCAGGTGATCGGTCACTTTATAATCAAATCCTACGGACACCCCGCTGTTGTCGAGGTCAAGGGCACGGGGATTAATCGCCGGCTGAAGATCTTTATCAAACCGGGCGATCTCTTTGTATGCCCTGGCATTGATCAGCAATCTGTCGTTTACCTGATATTCTCCCTCAACGTATATAAAAGTTTGTGTAAGATTGTTATCAAATACCGACGTATGCTCAAAACCATACGGGTTGTAATAGTTGATGAAATTGCTGTTGCGGATCATCGCCCCGAAATTCACATTGAACTTCGGCGATATCCTGTAGCTTACTTCCGGTGCGACGTAAACACCAAACAAGCTGCCCTGACGGGAACTTACCCCGAAAGAGGTTCCCATCTCCAGCCGAAAGCTGACCTTTTTAACACTGTCCCCTGCGGCAGGCATCTGGTGAACGCCTGATGTTTCCGTAATGCCGGCTGTTGCCGTGTCATTCAACCCGGCAGGTGGTAACAGCGTATCCTGCAACCGGATTTCCTGAGCGTTAACAAAAGCCAGAGCCATGAACAAGAGTGCCGTTAAAAACAATTGCTTTTTCATTGAGTGCAAAAGTAATAAATTCCGTATAAAGTAATGTTACTTTAACCTTTATTAAAAATAGCCCGCATTATCCATAATAAAAAAGCATTTTAGACAGAAAAAATTAAGCCCGCCTTCGTCCGGTTATCACCGGACTACGGCGCTACTTCAACCTTTATTACCGGTTTAGAATAAAATCTGTTAGCACGAAGGCCGCATTCGATGGTTTTGCTTACAACGCATTCCGAAGCATCATGTGCGG
>JAOZMX010000296.1 GCA_029934065.1 Bacteroidales bacterium | reverse complement strand
TTTTCACCGTAGTTTTCACCGTAGTTTTCACCGTAGTTTTCACCGTAGTTCTTTCATTCAATTCACTCAATTCTTCAAAGCTTTTATTCTCCTTTTTAAACAAGACCGTCAGCCCAGCACTAAACTTAAAATCGGGTTCAGGCAATCCGGCAGCTTTACAATAGTCAATGATATTAACTGTTCCCCGTCCCCATGTTTCGATATAACCGGCCCTGAAAAATGCCTTTGCAATGTCAGGATTCGGCGGAATGGATTTGTGTTTTGTAATCAGGTTTTCCACTGTCCATCCTTCGGGCAGATGACCGGAATTGCTTATCCACAACATATTGGCATAAACGCTTATTTGCACTGGATTTCCGCTAGTGTAATCTTTATGAATCAAAGCATTAAGAATGGCTTCTCGCAATGCATCTTCAGGATAATCGTAAGTTTCGATACGAGTCAGGCCTTCGTAGGCTATATTTGCACGCAGGTACTTCGTGAGCAAAATATCCATTGTTTTTTCTATCTGCTCAAACAGGCTACCGTGAATCTCGTCTTGATAAAGCAGATCGCTGTGCGTCCTAAAAAATCCGATTTTTACATATGCACCTGTAATCAAAATTTCAGGATTTTTACCAAACGTCAGTATTGCAGCTCTTGTTAATTTTCCGTTTTCTGTCAAACCGAGTATCTCGAGAAGTTTTTCATTACTATCGGAAAGGTCTTCAACAGGAATTCGTTTGCTTCGTTTTGCTTTTTGTCTGAAAATCTCAAAAGCTAACGGAGAAAGATCATCATAAGAAAACATTTCGGCGATTACACCATCCCACTTTTTACCTCTTTTGTCAAGAAGGAATTTCTCCAATGCCGGGCCATTCAAATCCTGGATGGTGCTTCCCGACCTGTAATAAAAATGTCCTCTGAACGAAACCGGATTATTATAAGATTTTACAATAATTTCAAGGTAATTTTTATCATTTTCCTTTTTGTGATTTATTTGTGGTACTACACCAAGAACATCACGCATTTTGTTAGGAAGATCTTCCAATAATTTTTGATAATTATCTATTCCCGTAACAATTCCATTATTGTCCAAGCCAATAAAAAGTGTTCCTCCTTGTGCATTTGCAAAAGCACAAACAGATTTTAAATAATCATCTTTCCATATTTTCTTAAACTCTGTATTTTGATTCTCAATCATTATAGACAAAATTCATAAAACCAATAATATTTCCTCAAAAAAGCTCATTCAATTCAGAACTTCCAATTCCATTTTGATTCTATCGACAAAACTATGAAATTATTAAAATTTCATGTACGTTTGCACAACTAAAAAAAACTATTACCTGTACTTTTACAAAGCATGGGATTTGAATTAAAAAAATAAGATTATGAAAAAAGCATTGTTCATTATGGCGGTGATGACCCTTTCGTTTGTTACGGTCTGGGGTCAAAAACCTGAAAAGGAAAAAGGTTACTTTCAAGAGTACGAACCGGGTTATTATCAGAATTTCATTTTGAAAGATGTCCGGCATTTCGAATCAACACAAAAGCCCGAAAAGAAAGAAAAGCGGTTTTTGCTGGATCAGTCGGGGATGGATCTGCCTAACAAGCTTGACCTGTACAAAGCCGAGTGGTACAACCCGCCCATTTCGCAGGGCAACACGGGCACGTGTTGGTGTTTTTCCACCACCTCCATGTTCGAAAGCGATATCTACAGACTGACGGGCAAGAAAGTGAAACTTTCGGAAATGTACACCGTTTACTGGGAATATGTGGAAAAGGCAAAAGGATTTGTGGAAAGCCGCGGCGCCACACTTTTTGATGAAGGCTCCGAAGGGAATGCCGTTTCACGGATTTACAAAAAATACGGCATCGTACCCGAAAGCGTTTACGACGGACTGCAAAAAGGCCGAAAATATTACAGCCATGCAGATATGATGAAAGAGATGAGAACTTACCTCAATTCGGTGAAAAAGAACAACGCATGGAACGAAGAGCTGGTTATCAGCACCATCAAAAGCATACTGAACCATCACATGGGTGAGCCTCCCGCAGAATTCGAATATGAGGGAAAAACGATAACCCCCATGCAATACATGAAAGATGTGTTGAAGTTCAATCCCGGCGATTATGTGGAAATCCTTTCGTACATGCAGCAGCCCTACTGGCAGCAGGTGGAATACGAAGTGCCGGACAACTGGTGGCACAGCAAGGAATATTACAATGTTCCGCTGGATGTGTTTATGGACATTGTCGAAAAAGCAATCCGCAAAGGCTACACCATGAGCATTGGCGGAGACGTTTCAGAGGCGGGATTTTCGAGGAAGACCAACTGCGCCCTGATCCCCACGTTCGACATTCCCTCCGAATATATTGACGAGGATGCACGACAGTTCAGGTTTTCGAATCACACCACCACCGACGACCACGGCATGCACCTGGTGGGATATTACAAAAAAGACGGCAAAGACTGGTACCTGATCAAGGATTCCAGCTCGGGTTCGAGAAATGTAGGTGAAGATTCGCCCATTTTCGGATTCTATTTCTTCAGCTCCGATTATGTGAAGCTCAAAATGATGGGATTCACGATCCATAAGGATGCGGTAAAAGATGTGTTGAAAAAATTCAAATAGTTTT
>JAOZMX010000295.1 GCA_029934065.1 Bacteroidales bacterium | reverse complement strand
GCTTACTTTTTTGTCCCTTCAAAAAAGTAAGAGAATGAGGAAAATCTACAAACGGTGTAATTGCGGGCGCAAAAGATCGCCTGTTGTTCATTGCCAAATAATACAGAATTTTATTGATAAGATATTAAAAGATTAAAAATCAATTAAAAACAAAATTAAAAATTCTTGAAATTAACCGGCTGAAGCATGCAAAATGTTTAAATAGAAAAAATTAATACTTTTGCACCCCAAAAGAGTTACATAAAAATATTCTTCCTCGCAAATTATGAAATTTCAGAAAACGATAAAAAAGCCGGCAACAGTGTCGGGGCTGGGATTGCATACCGGTCAGATGGTCAACATGACGTTTTTACCCGCACCGGAAAATCACGGCATAAAATTCAAACGTACCGATCTTGAAGGACAGCCGGTAATTGACGCCGACGTATCGCTGGTGTCGGATACTTCGCGCGGCACCACACTGACGAAAAACGGAGCCGGTGTTGCTACGGTCGAACATGTGCTTTCGGCGCTTTCCGGGCTGGAGATCGACAATACGATGATTGAGATCGACGGGCTCGAAACCCCTATCCTTGACGGCAGCGCAAAATTCTTTGTGGAAGCACTTACCGGAGCAGGCATCGTTGAACAAAAAGCTGAAAAAGATTATTTTGTGCTGGATTCGGTGATCAGTTATACCGATGCCGACAACAAAATAGAGATTATTGCCATCCCCAGCAGGGAATTTAAAGTATCGGTGATGATCGACTTTGAGACAAAAGTGCTTTCGACGCAAAATGCCAGCCTGAACCATATCAAACAATACAAAGATCAGATTGCCCCGAGCAGGACCTTTGTCTTCCTGCATGAACTGGAATATTTGCTGAACAACAACCTGATCAAAGGCGGCGACCTGAATAATGCCATTGTTTTTGTGAACAAAACGGTGAATCAGGAAGAGCTGGACAGGCTTGCCGAAGTATTCGATAAACCGAAAGTTGCCGTGAAAAGCGAAGGTATCCTGAATAATCTGGACCTGCATTTTCCCAACGAACCGGCGCGGCATAAACTGTTGGATGTTATCGGAGACCTTACCCTGGCAGGGAAGCCCGTAAAAGCACACATCATTGCCAACCGGCCCGGTCATGCCGCCAACATCGAGTTTACCAAACTGCTGAAAAAACAGATCGAAAAATCGAAAACGGTGGTAAAGATACCGGAGTACGATCCCAACAAGAAACCCGTCTATGATGTGCAGGACATTATGGGGTTTTTGCCCCATCGTCCTCCGTTCCTGTTGGTTGACAAAATTCTGGAGTTGAGCGACCAGCATGTGGTGGGGTTGAAAAACGTTACCATGAACGAGAGTTTTTTTATCGGACATTTTCCCAAAGAGCCGGTCATGCCGGGAGTTCTTCAGGTGGAGGCCATGGCGCAATCGGGCGGTATTTTGCTTTTAAGCACTGTTCCCGACCCGGAAAATTACATCACTTATTTCCTGAAGATCGAAGAGGTGAAGTTCCGGCATAAAGTGGTTCCGGGCGATACGCTGATCTTCAGACTGGACCTTATGGCGCCCATTCGGCGTGGCCTGTGTCACATGAAAGGGGTGGCCTATGTCGGCAAAAAAACAGTAATGGAAGCTGTAATGCTTGCACAAATTGTAAAAAAATAATAATCAAAACAGCATATGAACCAACCTTTGGCTTATGTTCACCCGCAGGCTAAAATTGCCAAAAATGTGGTAATCGAACCGTTTGTGAACATCGAAAAAAACGTGGAGATCGAAGAAGGAACCTGGATCGGCTCTAACGTTACGATAATGGAAGGTGCGAGGATAGGAAAGAATTGTAAGATTTTTCCCGGTGCCGTAATCTCGGCCATACCGCAGGATTTGAAATACAACAATGAAGAAACACTCGTTAAAATTGGCGACAACACCACCATCAGGGAATTTGTAACGGTAAACCGCGGGACGGTTTACAATGATCAGACCGTCATCGGCAAGAACTGTCTTTTGATGGCCTACGTGCATATTGCACACGACTGCGTCATTGGCAACAATGTCATTCTCGGCAATGCCACCAACCTTGCCGGACACATCGAGATTGACGATTGGGCCATCCTCGGAGGGATTTGTGCCGTACACCAGTTTGTTAAGATCGGCGCACATGTTTACATCGGCGGTGGTTCGCTGGTGCGAAAGGATGTGCCGCCCTTCACCAAAGCGGCCCGCGAACCCGTCTCCTATGCAGGCATCAATTCCATCGGCCTGCGCCGGCGCGGATTTTCCAACGAACGTATCAACGCCATTCAGGACATCTACCGCCTCATCTATCTGAAAGGTTATAATGTTTCGCAGGCTGTGGCGCTCATCGAAGCCGAAGTGCCGGCAACACCCGACCGCGACGACATCCTCACTTTCATTCAAAATTCTACACGAGGAATTATGAGGGGCTATTCGAAATTTGACAAACGAAACGGATAAAAATTATTCATTAAAATAAAATAAAAATATATATGGCAACAACATCAGATTTTAAAAACGGACTGGTAATCAATTACAACGGTGAACTTTATACCATCGTGGAATTTCAGCATGTGAAGCCTGGAAAAGGCAGCGCTTTTGTTAGAACAAAACTCAAAAATGTAAAAACAGGGCGA
>JAOZMX010000132.1 GCA_029934065.1 Bacteroidales bacterium | reverse complement strand
AGACGAACAAGTTACCGTTGTAGCCCTTCAACTGGATGGAAAAATCAACCTTTACAACGAAAAATAAAACGGGAAATATCTTTTGCCGAGCAGAACAATATTTCCGGATTCTTGTTGTTAAAGTTAATTCCTGATTTTTTAACCTAAATGAAAGAATAATTTGATGAAAAAACTTGGTGCTTTACTTATTGTATTGATGATCGGCGGAGCCGTTTTTGCACAGGGCAAAGCCCCTCTTTCCAAAGGAGAAAAACAGTTGAATTTCGGAGTTGGCTTCGACGGAGGCGTCCCCGTTTACGTCGGCATTGATTATGCTGTTCACGATGATATAACCATTGGCGGCAACATTGGTTTTGATCTTACGGGATTCGACTATATGAATCTTACCGTTAGGGGTGATTACCACTGGAACAGGCTGATCGGCATTCCAGATAACTGGGATTTTTACGCAGGTGTGAATTTCGGAGGTGCCATCGGTTTAAGTAAATACTACGGCAACGGATTACATGTTGACATTCATGTGGGTGGAAGGTATTACTGGGACGAGAAGTGGGGCATCAACCTCGAACTCGGAGGAGGTACGGGATTTGCTTCGTCGCTGGGCGTATCAATGAAACTCTAATCTTTCTGTCACTCTTCCCATGTATATCCGCAATCGGAACAAAAATACGATTTGGGTTTGAAAAGCCCGGAGAGCGAAAGTCTTTTCCGGTAAATGCCGGCCGACTCGCATTTCGGGCAATATTTCTCAACCCTTACAACGTATCCTTTGGCAAAACCCTCCTGCAGTTTTTTCTTTGCCGGGTTTTCTTTTTCTCCGGCAAAGTTGATGCTTTTAAGAATCTTCGTTGCATGGGGCAGATCCGTTTCTCTTATTTTCAGTTTTACACCACCAATAGCATTGGATATAAAGGGATCTGTTAAAACGGTCAATTCATCAAACAGCATACATTCGATCTCTTCACTTTCCAGTTTTGTCATCAGCGGATAGGCTTCCGATGGATAGGTGAAAGTCATTAGGGTTATCAGTTTATCTTTCATGGCAGTGATTTTTGGATTAAATTTTTAAAAATGACAACTCATCCGCAAATATGATCAAAAATCAATAAATAAGCAACTGAAAACAATGAAAATACTGCACAGCACCCTTTTTTTTGCTATCGTTTGCGTTTATATTCGTAATCTTTCCGCTCCAGTTCATACTGCCTTTTTACGGCTTTTTTAAACTCTGCAAACAATCGCGTTACTGCGGCGACAACATCTTTGTTCTCTTCCGTCAGCAACATTTTTTTACTTTTCAGATTGAGTGATGCGCTTACTTTGTAAAGGGAGGAAGAGTGGTCGAAGATAACCTCCAAAACAAGGTCTTTATCATATTTCTTGAGCAATTCTTTGAAATATTCCGATTTCTCCTCACAAATCTTTTTTACCTCATCGCGGAAATCCTCTTCCACCTCTTTGATATTTTTTAAAATTAAGTTTACCATAATCAATTCTTGTTTTGATGATTTATTATTTGAATTACTTTTTCATAATTTGTAGTATGATAATCAAAGAATAAACCAACATTAATTGAAGGACATTTTGACCCTAAATGCCTGTCTGTTGATGCCAGATTGACTTGCTGTATGTTTTGAGCATCCTTCTCTTTTGGGTTGAAAAAAATTAACCGATTCATTGCCGAACTGATACCGGCTGCGATAAAAGTATTAGATTTGTGGCTAAACAAACACCATTTAAAAATGAAAATACTGACCGTTTTACTTATTACCGGATTATTTCCGATCATGATCTCGGCACAGGTGGCGCCCGATAAATACCGTGTTAATTTTACGGACAAAAACAATTCACCTTATTCCATTGAGCATCCCGAAGATTTCTTAACCCAAAAGGCCATCGACAGGCGCATCAGACAGGGCATTCCCGTCGTTGAGAACGATTTGCCCGTCAATCCTTCATATGTTAACGCGGTGAAAAATACCGGTGCAACGCTGCTGAATGTTTCCAGATGGTTCAACATGGTAACGGTAATGACGGATGACACCGCTGTGTTGAACGCTATTGATGCACTGCCGTTCGTTTTGTCGGTTGACAAGCTGACACACAAAAATCCTAAAAAGGTAAAAAACAGCGTAAAACCGTTTTTTGAAAATGAGACTTTGGAAAACATATCCGGGAATGATCTTTACAAAGGGGATTCCAAAGGCAGAAGTTATGATTATGGTCAGGGTTGGAACCAAATCAATATGGTTAATGGCATTGCCTTGCATGATAAAGGTTTCGACGGTGCCGGCATGACAATAGCCGTGCTGGATGCGGGATTTTTGAATGCGGACGTGCTGGCTGCATTCGATTCGTTGTGGATGAACAACAGGATCCTGGGCTGGAAAGATTTTGCCGATCCGCTCTCTCCCGATATTTTCGGAGCCCATTCGCACGGCTCCATGGTATTGTCAACCATGGGTGCTTATCTGCCGGGGCAACTTGTGGGAACGGCACCCCAGGCAAGCTATTGGTTGCTGCGCTCGGAAGACGCCGCCACAGAATACCTCATTGAAGAGCTGAACTGGGTCTCGGCAGCGGAATTTGCCGACAGCGTCGGCGCAGATGTCATCAACTCATCCCTTGCATACACCACTTTCGACGATCCCTCGCAAAATCATACCTATGCCGACCTTGACGGCAATACGGCTCCCGGCACTATCGGGGCCGACCTTGCCGCAAGCAAAGGGATACTGGTGGTGAACAGCGCAGGAAACTGGGGCGGTTCCCCATGGCAATACATCGGGGTGCCCGCCGACGGTGACAGTGTTTTTACCATCGGAGCAGTCAATTCATCGGGAGCGTACGTATCGTTCAGCTCAACAGGCCCCACTGCCGACGGGCGCATCAAGCCTGATGTGGTGGCACAGGGCCGCAGCAGCGCGGTGATCAATCCTTACAACGGTTCTGTGGCGAGTGGCAGCGGAACCTCTTTCTCGTCGCCCATCACAGCCGGTATGGTAGCCTGTTTATGGCAGGCGCATCAGGAACATACCAACGCCGAAATTATGGAAGCCGTAAGGCAAAGTGCCTCGCAATACAACAATCCGGACACCTTGCTGGGTTACGGCATTCCCGATTACCTGAAGGCCGACTCCATGTTGTCGGTGCCGGTAACAACTGAAATCACACTCAACATCAAAGTGTTTCTCCAGGGCCCGTACGGCAATAATACGATGAGTGCCGGTCTTTTGAACGTTTTGCCCGAAGAACAACCTTACGATGTTGCCCCGTTCAACTATTTTGGCAACGAACAGGTTTCATCCATCCCCGGCAACGACATTACGGACTGGATACTGGTGGAGTTGCGCAATGCCACTACGCCTTCACAAGCCGGTCCGGCTACCGTCATTGCCCGCAGAGCTGCATTCCTGAAACAAAACGGCTTGGTCGTTGATACGAGCGGTACAAACATGCTCACTTTCGAAGTGCCTGACAACGCAAATGTTTTTGTTGTGATTTACCATCGCAACCATCTTTCCGTCATGTCGTCCGAAGCCATGGGTGTTGCCGGGAAAGAGGTTGTTGCGTGGGATTTTACGACGGGATTTGATAAAGTTTACGGCGGAGCGGCCGGATACAAAGCCCTGCCCGGCGGCGCATTCGGTATGGCGGCGGGCGACGGCAATGCCGACGGTAGCATCAACAAACCCGACGAAATGTTCATGTGGGAAGAATCCGCAGGCGAACAGGGTTATTTTGCCGGCGATTACAACTGCAACACCCAAACCGATAACGTTGATAAAGACAACCTCTGGTATTACAATTCGGGTTTGACAAGTCAGGTGCCGCAATAAGCTTCACCATTCCCGTCTTCATGGGGGAAATATTTCCCAAACTTTTTAATTCAACTTAAACAAGACCGGCATGTTGAACCGGATTCTTACCGGTTGATCCTGCTTAAGACCCGGCTTCCATTTCGGCATCTCTTTAACGGCTTTCATAGCTGCTTCATCACACTCCTTGTCAAAGCCTCTCAACAATTCCACATTGCTGATTGAGCCGTCTTTTTCAACCACAAATGAAACGTAAACCTTTCCTTCTATTTTTGCTTTTTTTGCCTTCTCGGGATAAGTAATGGCAGTCATCAAGTATTTTCTCATGGCCTTTTGTCCTCCCGGAAATTCGGGCATTACATCGGCAATGGTATAAATCTCATCATCCGTTGCCGGTTGCTCTTCATTCTCTGTTATTTGTGTTTTGCTTTCATTGTTCGCCTGTTGTTGATCCGCTGTAAGTTCCTGCTGCTTGACGGAATTATCCTGCTGAACATCCTGACGGCACGACTGGAGCATCGGCAATACGATTAAACTCAATCCTAACAATAGGGTTACCGGCAGGGCGATCATCAATTTTAACCTGGTTTTGAAATTCGTTTTGTTTTTTGTCATCATTTTTATCCGTTTTTTTATGAGTGAATGATTAAATTTGTTTGTAAGCGCATTGATATTGTTTTCGAAAGAAAGCCCGAACAAAAGTTTTTGATACCCGATGATGTCAAAGCCTCCTGCAATCACACCTTCGTCGGCCAGATATTCATGAACGGTTTTGACGGATTCTTTATAAAGCCAGATCACCGGATTAAACCACTGAATAATGGTCATAACCTCGAAAAGCATCCGGTCGAAAGAGTGTATTTGAGTGATGTGGATTTGTTCGTGAGCAATGATCTCATCGGCGTTTTCCCGGTTGATCTTTCCGCGGGGAACAAAGATCAGATTGAAAAATGAAAAAGGAGCATATCCCCGGTCAACCAATACGATGGTCAGGTTGTTCCTGCGGATGATATGCGACTTTTTAAACAGACGCCGGAGTTGTAGGAGTTGCGCAAATAGCCGCATTAAAAACAAAAAAACACCGGCAAAATAAATCAAGGCAACCGCCTGGAATGTGATTTGGTGATCAACCATGGCGGATTGTAACGAAACCGAAGTGACTGTTACCGCATCAAGCACAACGACTAACGAAGATTGTTTGTCCGTTATCATAGGAATACCGATCTGAAAAAACGGAAACAAAAATGAGAAAAGAGCCGTGACAATCAGGTAAAACCTATTGAAATGATGGTTTGTGCCGTTGGCAAGAAAAATTTGATAAACTCCGTAAAAAACCGCGAGCCCAAGCCCGGATTCGAGCAGATAAAAAAGCAGATCGTTCATTGTTTCTTCTTTTTAATTTGTTCTTCCATCAATTGTTTTATCTCTTCCATTTCCTCGATACTCAAGCTGTTGTCGTTCGAAAAAAACGAAACCAGTTGTTTGTACGAATTGCTGAAATAATTGTTCAAAAACCCTTTCAGGAATGTTTTGGTGTAAGCCTTTTTTGAAACCAGCGGGAAATACTGATGCGTTTTACCATAGGCCTTGTGCGAAACAAATCCCTTTTTTTCGAGGATGCGTACGATGGTAGAAACCGTATTGTAAGCTGGTTTGGGTTGAGGCAGCCTTTCAAGGATATCGTTCACGAATCCCTTGCCGATATCCCACAGGATGCGCATGATCTGTTCTTCGGATTTTGTTAATTCTTTCATCTGTTACTATTTTTGATTTAAAAGGAATAATTTTCCTTTGATACTTTTTATCAACGGCAAAGGTATAACTAATATTTTAGTTGTACAACTATTTTTTTAGTTTAGATTGAATGTCGTCAGAAAAAACATTGATGCCGCTTGGAAAGAGCAATTAGATTGGTTTGTTTAAATTTTTTATTTTTGCCCTCTTTTTAAGATTTTAAGAAAGATTCATTTTGAATGATCCAAGAGTTTACCATTCGTTTAACAAATAAAATTTAACAATCTGATGAGAAAGTATTTTTCACTGTTTACATTACTCTTTTTACTTCTCGGTGCCGGGATGCAAACAACAAAGGCCTGCACCAATTTTCTGATCACCAAAGGTGCTTCCACCGACGGTTCGGTTTTCATCTCCTACAATGCCGATTCGCATGTGTTGTTCGGCGAGCTTTACCATTGGCCGGCAGCTGTCTGGCCCGAAGGCACGATGATGGATGTGTACGAATGGGACACGGGGGAATTCCTCGGTAAGATCGAACAGGCACGGCAAACCTACAACGTTGTAGGTAACATGAACGAATTTCAGGTCTCCATCGGCGAGACGACCTATGGCGGTCGAAGCGAACTTCACCACCAGCCCGGTGCCATCATGGACTACGGCAGCATGATGTACATTGCCTTGCAGCGGTCGAAAAGCGCACGCGAAGCCATCAAGATCTTTCACGAACTCACGTCGGAATACGGCTATTACAGCGAAGGCGAAACTTTTTCCATTGCCGATGCCAACGAGGCATGGATCATGGATCTGATCGGAAAAGGCGAAGGTGAAAAAGGCGCTGTGTGGGTGGCCCGCCTTATCCCCGACGGATACATCTCGGCACATGCTAATCAGGCCAGAATTACAACATTTCCGTTGTATGACGGAAAAACTTCCATCACCTCCGACGAGATTGACAAAATCTTTAACCCCGAAGTGGAAACCGTTTATTCTGCCGATGTGATCACATTTGCCCGCAAAAAAGGATATTTCACCGGAAAGGATGAAGATTTCAGTTTTTCCGACACGTATGCTCCGGTGGATTTCGGCGGTGCACGTTTTTGTGAGATCAGGGTGTGGGCCATGTTCAACGAGGTGTCCGACAACATGGATCAATACTGGGATTATGTGAAAGGAAATATCGAACACGGAAAAAAACTGGCCAACGGCGACGAAAACAAAGACCACTATGCCACCAACAGAATGCCGCTCTGGATCAAGCCCGATCGCAAGATCAGCGTGCAGGATATGTTTTCGTTCATGCGCAATCACCTCGAAGGTACCGAGCTGGATATGCGCAACGACATCGGTGCGGGGCCTTTCGGATTGCCCTATCGCTGGCGTCCCCTCACCTGGAAAGTGGACGGTGTGACCTATTGCAACGAAAGAGCCACAGCTACACAACAGACCGGCTTCACCTTTGTTTCGCAAATGCGCAACTGGCTGCCCGACCCCATCGGCGGGATTTTCTGGTTTGCCGTTGACGATGCCGCCTGTTCGGTCTATTGCCCGATGTATTGCTCCATCACACAGGCACCTCACAGCTACGAAAGAGGCAACGGCGCCATGATGCGCTGGTCGGATGACGCTGCATTCTGGACCTTCAACCAGGTGAGTAATTTCACTTATACCCGCTGGAGTTACATCTATCCGGAAGTGGCCGAAAAACAAAAAAAATATGAAGATGAGTTTGTTGCCCTCACACCGATCATTGATCAGCAAGCCAAAGCACTCTATGATAAAAATCCTAACCTTGCGGTAACCTATCTCACCGATTATTCCACAAGCACCGGTGATCGTCTGGTGAAGAACTGGAAATATTTTTACCAGTATCTTTTTATGAAATATATGGACGGCAATATAAAAACCCCCAACCCCGGCCATCAAAACCCGCATCTTGAGCAACCCGGTTACGGTGAAGACTGGTACCGCAGGATTGTGAAAGAAACCGGGGATCAGTTTAAAGTGATCGGAGGGGATGGCCACTGATGAAAAGAGCATTGTTCATCTTTGGGTTGATCATTGGTTTGCTGACGGCAGACGTTTATCCGTGCACCAATCTCCTGGTAACAAAAGGCGCATCCGAAGACGGGTCGGCGTTTCTGGTTTATACCAACGACGGGGAATGGCTTTACAAGCCCTCCATCATGCCGGCTGAAGACCACGCACCGGGGGATTCGCTGACCATCGGACACGGAAAGATTCATCAGGTACCTCATACCTATGCCGTCATCGGTTTTCAGATGAATGAGTTTCAACTGGCTGTGGGCGAGACCACCTTCACGGGCAGGGAAGAGTTGTGGAACCACGGCAAATTTTTGAAGTACTGGCATCTGATGTCGCTGGCGTTGCAACGCGCCAAAACCGCCCGCGAAGCCGTTGAAGTGATGACTTCGCTGGTGGAACAGTACGGCTACGGCAGCGAAGGGGAATCCTTTTCGCTGGTTGACCCCGACGAAGCATGGATCCTTGAGATGATCGGAACGGGCGAGGGCGGCGAAGGAGCCGTTTGGGTGGCCCGTAAGATACCCGACGGATTCATCTCCGCACATGCCAACATGGCCCGCATCGGCGAATTTCCGCTGAATGATCCCGAAAATTGCCTTTACTCCGACAATGTGATCAGCTTTGCCGTGGAAAAAGGTTATTACGACCCGGATTCCGGCAAGCCTTTCCGTTTTAACGAAGTTTACAATCCGCCCTCACCCGATCGCCTGAAATATTGCGAATCGCGGGTGTGGAGCATCTTCCGCAGAGCCGCTCCTTCGTTGAACTTGTCTCCCGATTACTGCCGGGGAGTCAAAGGTGCGGAACGTTATCCGCTCTGGATCGAGCCGGATGAAAAACTTGAACTGAAAGATGTTTTTGCGCTGGTAAGAGATCATTACGAAGGAACACCGTTCGACATGACCAAAGGACTGGCGGCGGGGCCCTTCGGCACGCCCAACCGCTGGCGGCCTCTCACATGGGATGACGAGCAAAACAACAGCTATTCATGGGAAAGGCCCGTTTCGACCTACAACACCGCCTTCTCGTTTGTGGCACAACTGCGCTCGTGGCTGCCCGACGATATCGGCGGGATTTGCTGGTTCGGGCCCGACGACACCTACTTCACGTGTTATGTCCCTTTTTACGCCGGCATCACCGAAATCCCGGAGCCTTACACCATCGGCGACATCAATCATTATTCGCGTCAGTCCATGTGGTGGGCCTTCAACTTCGTGTCGAACTATGCCAATCTGAAGTATTCCTACATGATCAAAGACATTCAAAAAGTACAATCGGAACTCGAAGATAAAATGATTGCACAACAGGATTCCATTGTCGAAGCGGCGCTGAGGCTGACACCTTTGTGGCGTTCGCAAATGTTGACGGAATACACCGGCAAGCTCGGGAGCGAAGTACATCGGCGATGGGTTGAACTCGGCGATATGCTCATCACTAAATACAACGACGGATATGTGAAAGACACCAACGGCAGAATCAAAAGCGTGGGATATCCCAAAGAGTGGACCGACGAGATGATCCGCCTTTACCCGGAAAAATACAAAATACCGGACTGGAACAAGGAAAACAAACAGAAAAATCTGCCTTACTGATCTGTAGGTCCGAGCGGAAATCCCGATAAAAAAAATCATTTTCGTTTCTTGGTACATAACTGCCAAACAATGTTACTTTTGCAAATTCTTTGAAAAATATGGCAAATGCCTTCCCCGGTATATGGGGAAGTGCTTTTTTGACGTTAATTAGTAAATTGTGCAAAATCAAATGAGTATGTCTGAACAAACAGAAAAAAACAGAGGGGCTCAATCAAAATTATACTTGATCCTGTTGATCCTTTTTCTTATCCTGATGATCATCTTCGGCGTGTTGTTTTTACAGAAAAAAACACAGGTGGATGAATTGCTGGGCGAAAAGGAACAGATCAGAACCGAATTGCAATCGGAACTGGATTCGCTGCTGCAGCAACACAACAAAGTGAAGGCCGATTACGGACAACTTTCCGATTCCCTTGCCGCAAAAGACAGCATCATCATTGCCAGTGCCAAAGAGATCAAGCACCTGCTGAATTACAAATGGGAATATTACCAGATCAAGAAAAAACTCAGCCGTTTGCAGGTCGTGGCTCAGGGTTATGTCAGGCAGATGGATTCGCTCTATACGGTGAATCATGCTTTGCAGGAAGAGAACAAGCGCATTCGCGAAAGCTACAGGTCGGAGAAACGAAAAAACACACAACTGGCTGAAGAGAAAAAAGAGCTGAAAGAGATCGTGAATCAGGCCGCCGTGTTGAGGGCATACAATATCACGGCCACAGGCATCCGGCAACGCGGGGCACGGCAAAAGGAAACCGACAAAGCCGGCCGTACCGACAGGGTCAGGGTTTGTTTCACCATCGGCGAGAACAACCTCGTTGCCCCCGGCAAAAAGAATATCTATCTGCGCATCGCACGGCCCGACAATGTGATCCTTGTTTACGACAAAACCGATGAATATGCCTTTGAGTTTGAAGGAAACGTCCTGCAATATTCCATAAAAAGAGAAATCGACTATAAGGGAGAGTCCATCAACATGTGTCTGTTCTGGAACAAAAGAAATCCCGACGAAATGGCCATGCCGGGGCAATATCATGTTACGCTCTACACCGACGATGCACTCCT
>JAOZMX010000294.1:1489-2659 GCA_029934065.1 Bacteroidales bacterium | reverse complement strand
TATCCACCACCTTCTCAATCACCTCCATTGGTTTTTCGAACCGGTTCGCCAGTATCATGGCGGCAATGACATAAGGTTTATATCCGGCTTCATGGTAAGTTTGCAACCGATATTTTTCGAACACCCCGGCGCTGACTTCGCCTTCTTTGCAGGATACACCTGAAATGTCGGCTGGGAGGCAATGCATATAAAGGGCTTCTTCGTCTTTGGTAAGTTTCAGCTTTTGTTCGTCGAATTCCCAATCTTTGTGTTTTGCATTTTGCTGCAGAGCTTCTTTTTCCAAATCGTCCAGCCCCTTGAAGTCTTTGACTTTTAATAATTCCGTACGCTGTTTCATCACTTCAAAAGGCGCCCAGCTTTTCGGATAGACGATATCCGCATTTTTCACTGCCTGCTCCATGGAGTGACTGACGGCAAAAGTACCACCGCTTTTTTCTGCATTCTGGCTCGCAACTTCAACGATTTCGGGTATCAGCTCATACCCCTCGGGATAAGCCAGCTCGATATTCATTCCGAACCGCGACATGAGGGCAATGATACCCTGCGGAACCGACAAGGGTTTTCCGTAGCTCGGCGAGTAGGCCCAGCTCATCACAATCTTTTTCCCCTTCAGGGCTTCCAGCGAACCGAAATGCTGTTGCAGATGCAACAGGTCGGCCAGCGACTGCGTGGGATGGTCCATATCGCACTGGAGATTGACAATCCCCGGGCGCACGGGCAGGACACCTTCCCGGAATCCTTCGTCCAGCGCCTCACCGACTTCCCGCATGTACTTGTTGCCTTCACCGAGGAACATGTCATCGCGAATTCCGATGATGTCCGTCAGAAATGATATCATGTTGGCTGTTTCCCTGACGGTTTCACCGTGTGCTATCTGTGATTTTTGTTCGTCCAGGTCCTGAACGGTCAGTCCCATCAGGTTGGCTGCCGCGGCAAAGGAATAACGCGTGCGGGTGGATTTGTCCCTGAAAATGGACATCGCTAGTCCGGTATCAAACACTCTCGGGGAGATATTCTGGTCGCGCAGCTTTTTCAGCAAAAGCGCCAGTTCGAGGATTGTTTTTAATGCTTCATCGCTTTTCTCCCAAGTGAGGAGAAAATCTTTTTGGTATAAATCGTTCATCTTTTTTTATTCATTTATCCCCGCCCTGAAGGACGGGGCAACTGATT
>JAOZMX010000294.1:0-1389 GCA_029934065.1 Bacteroidales bacterium | reverse complement strand
AAATGCAGCATAAAACGCAGAAGCCGCCACCAAATCACTGATGGGTACTTTTTCGTTGGGTGCATGGGCCAGCGCTTCATTGCCCGGACCGAAACCGATAACAAGAATGCCGTATATCCCGTTGATGGTTACCCCGTTTGTGGAAAACGTCCATTTCCCGATATTCGGTTTTCTCCGAAACAGTTTTTCGAAAGCCCTGACGCCGGTTTGAACGGCATCATGACTCTCCGGTATTTTCCATGTGGGATAATATTTTTCCATGCCGTATTCCAATCCGGTATATGCTTTCTCCTTGTAATCAAGCACTTTCACTCTGGCGTTCATTCCTTTAACCAGCTCTTCAATTTGGTTTACCGCAATTTCACGTGTTTCACCCCACGTCAATCGTCTGTCGAGATGAATGCGGGCATAGTCGGCCACCGCGCACAGGGATGGGCTTCCCGAAACAAATTCCGAAATGGTTACACTGCCTTTCCCCAGAAATTCATCTGTTGCCAGCCGTTCATTCAGCTTTTCAATCTCCAAAGCGGTTTTTGACGCCATATAGATTGCATTTTTGCCCCTTTCCGGAGCCGAACCGTGAGCCGACAATCCGAAAAATTCCACTTCAATCTCCATACGCCCGCGATGACCACGGTAGATATTCAGATTAGTGGGTTCCGTGCTGATGACCATATCGGGACGTATGCCGTCTTCTTCGATGATGTACTTCCAGCAGAGGCCATCGCAGTCTTCTTCCATCACACTGCCCACAAACAGTACGGTCAGGTCTTTGTCAAAACCCAATTCCTTTAATATCCTGCCCGAAGTAACAAACGCCGCCGGGCCTCCCTCCTGATCTACCGAACCACGACCGTGCACATAACCATCTTTGATTTCACCGCCAAGCGGATCAAAGTCCCACTGGTCGAGGTTGCCAAGGTCCACCGTATCCATGTGTCCGTCAATGGCCAGAATCCGCTTCCCGTTACCTATCCGTCCGATTACATTGCCCAGCCCGTCAATCTTCACCTCATCAAAACCGGCCTCTTCCATTTGCCGTTTCAGTTCCTGCTGTACCTGCTCTTCCTGACGACTCAATGATTTTATCTTTACAAGGTTTGACAGATTCCGGGCAGTGTAATCGCTGTATTTTTCAGCTAATTCACGTATTTTAATATATAAATCATCCATGTTAGTTTATTTATCCAAAACCTGCCAATAGCCGCCCTTGTCCGGGCCAATGCGCTTAATTATATTTCGCATTTTCAACTTTTTGATATTATTTTCAACCGCTGTTGTGCTTATGCCTATTTTGTCAGCCATTTTTGGTATAGAAACGTAAGGATCTTCTTTCATTAGATTAATAATCTTTCGTTGATTTTCACCCAACTTTTCACCCAACTTTTC
>JAOZMX010000293.1 GCA_029934065.1 Bacteroidales bacterium | reverse complement strand
GCCGTTTGCATATTTTCCTCATTCTCTTACTTTTTTGAAGGGACAAAAAAGTAAGTAAAAAAGCCCTGAAACGTTAAATTCCAGGGCTTTTCCCAATGCAGTACCCGAGGCCGGAATCGAACCGGCACGGACCAATGTCCAATGGTTTTTGAGACCATCGCGTCTACCAATTCCGCCACTCGGGCAGATACTGTATGAACCGACAAAAGAACTCAATCGCTTTTGGGCGGGCAAAAGTAGAATTATTATTTTGAATAAAAAAACAGAATCAAAAAATTATTTGCCATCCTGATTAATTGTCCTACTTTTGCAGCCGAAATCTATTAATCTAAATTTTTGGCGTCATGGCTGCTAAGGTAAATATTTTTTCCGGTGAAGCGACACTCTATCTTGCTGAAAAAATTGCCGCCGAATACGGCATGGCACTCGGCAAGGTGAAAGTTTCTCATTTTAAGGACGGTGAATACCAACCTTCTTTTGAGGAAACCATCAGGGGCAACGACGTTTTTTTGATCCAATCCACTTTTCAGCCGGCAGATAACCTGTTTGAATTACTCTTGATGATCGATGCAGCCAAACGCGCCTCGGCCAAAAGGGTGGTCGCCCTGATCCCCTATCTCGGGTTTGCCCGTCAGGACAGAAAAGACAAGCCCAGGGTATCCATCGGCGCAAAGCTGGTAACCAATCTGCTGGTGGCCGCCGGTGTGGACAGGATCATCACCATGGACCTCCACTCCGACCAGATTCAGGGTTTTGTGGATATCCCCGTGGATCACATGTACGCCTCTTCCATCTTCGTACCCCATTTGATGAAGATGAACTTACCCAATCTGGTGATGGCCTCACCGGATACGGGCGGTACCAAGCGTGCAGCCGCCTATGCCAAATTTCTCGACTCCGACCTGGTGATCTGTTTTAAAACAAGAGAAAAAGCCAACGAAGTGAAAGAATTGCGCATCATTGGTGATGTTAAAGGAAAGGACGTTGTGCTGGTTGACGATATCATAGATACGGCGGGAACCATTACCACAGCCGCAGACAAGATGATGGATCAAGGTGCCAGCTCCGTTCGTGCAGTATGTACGCACCCTGTATTTTCGGACGACGCCATCGAGCGGATCGAAAGGTCTTCACTGGCCGAAGTGCTGGTTGCCGATACCATTCCCCGCAAGGCGAAAGGCAAGGTAACGGTACTTTCAACAGCTCACATCTTTGCCGATGTGATCAAGCGGGTGAACAAAAACAAATCCATCAGTACCCA
Organism: Bacteroidales bacterium; assembly: GCA_029934065.1. Lineage (GTDB taxonomy): Bacteria > Bacteroidota > Bacteroidia > Bacteroidales > 4484-276 > 4484-276. Next base: position 1,410 of record JAOZMX010000293.1, on the reverse strand, counting down.
TTTCGAATTTTTAACCATGTTATAATTTATTCATTTTAAAATTTAAAACTATGAAATCAGTATCATTGAGCGGTTCTCCGAGAGAGAACGTAGGGAAAAAAGATGCTAAAAAACACAGAAGGGAAGGAAACGTTCCCTGTGTCCTCTACGGAGGGAAAGAGCAGGTTCATTTCATCATCCCCGAAAAAGCCCTGACCAAAGTGATCTTTACACCGAACACTTACCTGATCGACCTGAATGTTGACGGTAAGGAATACAAGGCCATTTTGCAGGACATCCAGTACCATCCGGTTACCGACAAAATTCTGCACATCGACTTTTTGCAGGTATTCGACGACAAGCCGGTCATGCTTTCCGTGCCGCTTCGTTATACGGGCACTTCCAAAGGTATTCTGAAAGGCGGAAGACTGTTAAGAAAATACAGAAAGCTCAGGATCAAAGGGCTGATAAAGGATCTGCCGGATGAAATCGTTGTGGACATCACCAACCTCAACATTGGCGATAGCATCAAGATCAACGAGTTGAAACACGAAAACATCGAATTTCTCGACACTCCCACTTCAGTGGCAGTGGCCATCAAGAGTCAGCGTGTTATTGTGGAAGAAACCGTTGAAGAAGAAGAAGAAGGAGAAGGCGAAGCAGCCGAAGAGGGTGGCGAAAGCACAACCGAAGAAAACAAAGAGAAAGAGTAGATTTTTTTCATTTTGTAATAGAAAACGCAAAAGGTACAGGGCTGCTCCAAAGGCTTTGTACCTTTTTGCATTGAGACCCAAAAAAAGTGAAGTATCTGATTGCAGGACTTGGAAACCCGGGAAGCGAATACGCCAACACGCGTCACAATATCGGCTTTGTGACACTGGATGCGCTTGCCCGTGATCTGAAAACCGAATTCGGGATCGGCCGCCATGCCTATGTGGCCAAAGCCCGGCTCAAAGGCAGGCAACTGGTATTGCTCAAGCCCACATCCTACATGAACCTGAGCGGCAAAGCCGTTAAATACTGGCTCGATAAAGAAAACATCCCCGTGGAGAACTTGCTGGTCGTTTACGACGACATCGACCTCGACACGGGAGTGCTGCGCCTCAGGGCCAAAGGCAGCGGCGGCACACACAACGGCATGAACCACATCATCGAAACACTGGGCCGCAACGATTTCGCACGCCTGCGCATCGGCATCGGCAAAGACTTCGCCAAAGGGTTTCAGGTGGATTATGTCCTCGGACAATGGACCAAACGGGAAGAAGAGATCATGCTCGAAAAAATTCCCGTGGCTGTGGAGATGATCAAAAGTTTTATCTTCCTCGGCGTGCAACGCACCATGAACCTGTTCAACACCAAAGAAAACAGCAAACAGTAGAGCAAGGAGGAGGAGGAAAAAGTTTTGCGTTCCGGGTGCTGCGTTCAGCGTTC
>JAOZMX010000017.1:13407-31522 GCA_029934065.1 Bacteroidales bacterium | reverse complement strand
ATGATGACATCAAAAATGTCATTTTATTTGGTTCGCGTGCCGAAGAAAGGGCTAAAGCAGATTCCGATTATGATATTTTGGTTGTTTTAAATAAAGAAAAATACGACTGGAATTTTAAACATCAAATCATAGAAGCTATTTATGATATCGAATTGGAGTATGATGTTTTCATTGATATTCATATTATATCTGCCTTTGAATTGAATAATTCCCTGCGCGGAACGCAACCCATTTTTCAAAAAGCTATTAAAAACGGGGTTTACGCATGAAACAACACGAAAATATTGATGCGTTGGTCCATTACCGGATTGAACAGGCTAAAGACTCCGTTGAAACTGTAATTTTATTAATCGAAAATGGTAAATATAGTGCAGCTGTTAACCGTATTTATTATGGAATGTTTTACATGTTATTGGCTGTTGCTGCAAGGGAAGGGTTTGAAACGTCGAAGCATCAGCAACTTATTGGTTGGTTCAATAAAACATTTATCAAAGAAGAACTTCTCCCAAAAAGATATGGTAGTATAATTTCAAAGGTTTTTAAGAGCAGGCAAATTTGCGATTATGAAGCTTTTGTTGAAATTAGTAAGGATGAAGTAATGAAGTTATTTAACGACATGAAAAATTTCATCCAGGTTATTGAAGATTATCTAAATAATAATAAGTAGTAAAATGGAATTTTCAACTATTACTTAATCGGGTCCCAAAACTGTTGATAACCTGTGAGTTTATCAATTGATTTTGGGAAATCTTTAGCTTTTCACAATCCCAGCCCGATAACCTTATCGGCGATGACCTTTGCCAGTTTGTAATGCGATTCGTGGGTCCAGCCGGCGATGTGGGGTGAAAGGACCACATTTCCGGAGTTTACCAGATACTGAAAATCCTCCGGTAAACTCGTTGCCGGAAGTCCTTCGAAAGACATCTTCTCATATTCCAGCACATCGAGGCAAGCGCCCCGCACCTTGCCCGATTTCAGGCTTTCGACCAGTGCGGCTGTCTTCACCACTTTACCTCGGGAGGTATTGATCAGCCAAACGGGCTTGCGGAATTTTGCAAAGTAATGCTCATCCGCCAGATATTCGGTCTCTTCGGTGAGCGGTACGTGTAAGCTCAGGATGTCGGCCTCGTTGAAAACGGTTTCCATGTCGCTTTCTTCAACATATTCGTTACCGTATTCAAACTTGTATTTGTCGTAGGCGATCACCCTTGCCCCAAAACCCGACAGCCGTTGAGCAAAGGCACTGCCCATGTTCCCGTAGCCGATGATGGCTACGGTCTTGCCTTTGATCTCATAGCCGCGGTTTTCGGCTCTGAGCCAGATACCTTTCCGCACTTCGTTGTCGGCTTTTTTCAGCTTGTTCATCAGCATCAGCAACATCCCCAGGGTATGTTCTCCAACGGCATCGCGGTTTCCTTCGGGAGCATTCAAACAGACAATGCCCCTGCTTCGGGCATATTCCGTGTCGATGTTTTCCATTCCTGCACCAACCCGTCCGATAAATTTGAGCTTTTCGGCGGCAGCGAGGAAATCACTGTCAAGCCGGATCTTTCCGCGAATGATAATGCCGGTGTATTCGTGAACAATCCGACGATAATCGGCCTCATCGTAATTTTCGAAATAATCGCACTGAAATCCGTATGCCGTAAGTTCCTCCGTCAGAACCGGATGGGTAGTGTCAATAAAAAGTACTTGCCTTTGTGCATTGTCTTCGGTTTTGCCGCCGAAATTACTGCTTTTATTTTTTTCCGGCGTTACCCGAAGCATTCTTTTCGATTGTTTTGGCAATGACAGAGGTGACGTTCCCGTTGAATTTCTCCAGTGCTTTTTTGAACATGGCAAAATCTGTCGGATAATCGGCTTTGCGGGTGCCGACCAGCTTGTAGGTTTCGTTGGATAAAGCGCTCAAGTCCCCGTCGAATTTAGCCCAGTGATTGGTGAATTTCGTCTCACCGGCGACCTCTTTTTCGGCAATCTTATTTCCGTTGGCTCTTTGGGTGATCTCCACCGTTCCGGCAATAAGCATGGATTTGTGCTGGGTGTATTCCGTCACATTGCAGGCCACGGTTTTGTATTTGGGGAGTTCAATCTTGTTGCCGAGGCTGTCGAGTACGAAGGTGCCGTTGCCGTCAACCTGATAAGCCACTCCGTCCTGGATGTCGGCCGATTCGGTGTAGGAAATCTCATCCGTCTTTTCGGGCGAGATCAGGATGTCAAGTATTTTTATCTCGGCGTAGTACTGAAAGGCTCCTTTTTTCCGGGGTTTTTGGGCAAGAAAACGGTAGCCTGCCAGGTCGTATTCCGATAAGTCAATGGATTCGATGGCCTTTTCCATCATGGGTGAAAGCGAGTTGGAAAATTTTTGTTTTACCGTGTAATAAATGTAAACCGGTTGTACTTTTTCGAAATTCGACAACAATTCACTCACATCTTTGTAGTCCGGATCAAGTTTGTTGATCTCCAGCAGATATTTGTAAGCATGCGGCTGATCGTTCAGGTTGCCCGACGAAAGCAGTTTTTTGGCCAATGCATAATAATAGGCGCAGGCTTTTTCGCGCGATTTTGCCAGTTTCAGGGAATAGTCTTCGGGGGTGAACTGCATCAGTTTTTTTGATTCTTCGGGAAGCATGACCACCTTTTGCTGTCTGTAGTCGAGCATCCGGTAATGATTGTAAATCTCGTGCCAGATATCGGGTTGTCCGGTCAGCTTAAGGTTTCTGATGGTGTTCAGATCTTTGCCGTTGGCAAGATACAGCGCTTGTTTCATCTTGCGGTTCAGTTTTTTACTGCCCGGATGTTTTTTGAGTTTTACCTCAAGTCTGTTCAATGCATCGTCGTACTTTTCGCGTTTGATCAGCTTATCGGTGGTGGTGCAGCCCGCAACGGTCAGAACAATAAAAACGAGTAATATCTTTTTCATGATAACATTTGATTAATGATATTGTAAAATGATCACGGCCACAAAAGAGAGATAGTTGACCCGAAATTTTTCTATTCCCGAGATATGTAGTACTTTCGTGCTCATTTTTGTATTTATCGGAAAAGGATTACAAAAAGGTAGCAATTATAATACCAAACTTTGAGCGGATACATGTGGACATATTTGGCAAGGCTGATTCTTCGACGCAGGTATTGGAACCTGGCGATCATCATTATTCTAACCCTTTTTATGGGCTACAATGCTTCGAGAGTAAGCCTCTCGTACGAGATGTCGCAGATATTACCGGAATCCGATTCTACAAGTATTGCTTACCAAAAGTTCAAAAAAACATTCGGTGAGGACGGTAGTGTACTGTTTATTGCCATCAAAGATTCGGCTCTTTACAAGCTCAACGAGTTTAATGCATGGTATGATCTTACCGACAGCATTGCTGCCGTTGACGGGGTGGAAGGGGTGTTGTCCATTTCAAAGCTTTATTACCTGCGCAAGAACGACAGCACCAAAAAGTTTGATTTTCTCCCCGTTTTCAAACGAAAACCAAGAACGCAACACGAACTCGACAGCCTCCTGAAAGAGGTCTATTCGCTTCCGTTTTACGATGGTTTGCTTTTCAATAAAAAAAATGATGTGGTGCTGATGGCCATCACCCTTGACAAAGAGGTGCTCAACACCAAAGCGCGGGTGGCCCTGATCTACCACATCAAAGAGGCCGGCGATGCTTTTGCAGCCCGGCATCATCTTGATATCCACTATTCGGGCTTGCCCTATATTCGTACGATTACAGCCAAAAAAGTGGAAAACGAGCTGCTGTTTTTTGTTGTGCTTTCGTTGTTGATCGCTTCGGTGATTTTACTTGTATTTTTCAAAAACTGGCGTATCGTGCTTGCCACGATGACCATTGTGGTGATCAATGTGGTTTGGGTTTTGGGACTCATCACTGTTTTCGGTTATAAGATTACCATGCTGACGGGTATTCTCCCGCCTTTGCTTATCGTTATTGTGGTGGAAAACAGTATTTTTCTTCTCAATAAATACCACGCCGAGATCATCAAGCACGGGAACAAGATCAAAGCACTCACGCGCGTGGTGATGTTCATCGGAAATGCCAATCTGTTGACAAATACGACCACTGCAGCCGGGTTTGCCGCATTTATTGTTACGGGTAACAAAATTTTGGTGGAGTTCGGCATCGTTGCTTCCATCAGTATCATGGTGGCCTATTTCCTTACTTTGTTTCTCATTCCTATCTTTTTCAGTTTTCTGCCGGCTCCGCATCCCAAACATACAAGTCATCTCGACCGCGGATTGGTGAACCGGATCGTCGAAAAGATCGTTTATGCCGTTCAGAACTACAGAGCGGTAATTTATACCGTTGCCATTATTTTTACCATTACGGGATTTTACGGCATCTCGTTGCTCAAGACCACGGGCAACATCGTTGACGATATTCCGCATCGCGATCCGTTGTACAAAGACCTGATGTTCATGGAAAAATACTTCAACGGGGTGATGCCGCTGGAGATCATGGTGGATACCAAAAAACCGAGGGGAGTGCTTCAGCTTTCCACCATAAAGCGGATCAATAAGTTGCAAAATGTGCTTGCGGAATATCCCGAGTTGTCACGCTCCCTCTCCATTGCTGATGTCGTGAAGTTTGCCAAACAGGCTTTTTATAACGGGAACCCTGCCATGTACAGTCTCCCTAACAGTCAGGAAAAGAACTTTATCATGCGGTATGTGCCGAGCATGGGGAAGAATAAACGAACGATCATCAATTCGTTTGTGGATACCGCTTTGCAGGTAACGCGTATCAGTGTGCAGATGGCCAACATCGGCACCAAGGAGATCAAGCGCATCAATGATGAATTGCGTCCGCGTATTGATTCCATTTTTCCGCCGCAGAAATACAAGGTGACGGTAACGGGTACCAGTGTCGTGTTTTTGAAAGGGACAAATTATCTGATAAAAAACCTGCTGACAAGTCTTATTCTGGCTTTGGTGGTGATTTCAATACTGATGGCGCTTTTGTTTTCTTCCGCCAGAATGATCGTCATTTCGATGACGCCCAACCTGTTGCCGCAGATAATGACGGCGGCCATGATGGGTTTTCTTGCCATTTCCATCAAACCTTCCACCATTTTGATCTTTAGCATTGCGCTGGGAATTTCGGTGGATAACGCCATTCATTTTCTTTCGCGTTACCGCCTCCAGTTAAGGCTTAACAAATGGGACATCAAGGTGTCGGTCATCAATGCATTGCGCGAAACGGGATTCAGCATGGTTTATTCTTCGGTGGTCTTGTTCTTCGGATTTTTCATTTTTACCTTGTCAACCTTCGGCGGGACGGAAGCCCTGGGTTATCTGATCGCCTTTACATTGGTGATCGCATTGCTTTCCAATTTGTTTTTACTGCCGTCGCTATTGTTGACGATGGACAAACGCATTACCACCAAGCGATTCAAGGAGCCGCTCATTGAAATTTTCGACGAAGAAATAGACATCGAACTCGACGACTTGAGGGTTGAAGATATTGATACGCGCGGATCGGCATAAAATGAAATTTATTACCAACAGGGATTTTATTTGATCAATCAAAAAACAACAGGGAATAAAAAAATTCGTAACCACGGGCTTTAGCCCGTGGAAAAAAAGTCAATACAAAATCATAAACAGATGAAAGGAATTATTTTGGCCGGCGGTGCCGGAACACGTTTGCATCCCTTAACACTCGCCGTTAGCAAGCAATTAATGCCCGTTTACGACAAGCCGATGATCTATTATCCTTTGTCGGTGCTGATGATGGCCGGCATCAAAGATATCCTGATCATTTCCACGCCGGAGGATTTGCCGAATTTCGAAAAACTGCTTGGCGACGGTTCCCGGTTGGGATGCCGTTTCAGCTACAAGGTGCAGAAGGTGCCCAACGGTCTGGCACAGGCTTTTGTGATCGGAGAGGAGTTTGTTGGCCGTGAAAAGGTGGCGCTGATACTCGGGGACAATATTTTTTACAGTACCGGATTGCAAAACCTTTTGCAGGAGAACAACGACCCGGAGGGTGGTGTGGTGTTTGCCTACCATGTTTCCGATCCGGAGCGTTACGGTGTGGTTGAGTTTGATGAAAACCGCAAAGCGATCTCCATCGAAGAAAAGCCAAAGCAGCCCAAATCGAATTTTGCCGTGCCTGGATTGTATTTTTACGACAACACGGTGGTGGAAGTGGCCAAAAATATTCAACCGAGTGCAAGAGGTGAATACGAGATTACCGACGTTAACAAATACTATCTTGAAAAGGGAAAACTGAAGGTCGGGATATTGAGCCGCGGCACGGCATGGCTCGACACCGGCACTTTTGGGTCGTTGTTGCAGGCTTCGCAGTTTGTCGAGATCATCGAACACCGTCAGGGATTGAAGATCGGTTGCATCGAAGAGATTGCCTACAACATGGGGTTTATTGATGCCGGAAAACTCGAGGAGATCGCTCAACCGTTGCTCAAAAGCGGCTACGGGCAATATTTATTAGGCCTTGTCGGAAAATAATGAATAATATTCGCAGCACTTTCCGGTTTATTTGCCATGGATAATTTTACCGTTTACAAAGAAAAAATTGATCGCTTTTTAGCACAAAAGTCCTATGGGGATTTTCCGGAAGACCTGTACCAACCCATTGCCTACACATTGAGTCTCGGAGGCAAACGCCTTCGGCCGGTGCTGGCGCTTGCGGCCTGTGACCTTTTCGGCGGCGACATCAATAGGGCGCTTCCCGCCGCTGCCGGATTGGAGATATTTCACAATTTCACTTTGCTGCACGACGACATCATGGATCAAGCGCCGCAGCGCCGCGGCAAAACATCGGTGTACAAAAAATGGAATGCCAATATCGCCATTCTCTCGGGCGATACCATGTTTGCTCTGGCATACCGCTATTTTTTATCGGGAAATTACCAGAACCTGCAAACGATACTTTCAACATTTACAGATACTGCCGTTGAGGTTTGCGAAGGCCAGCAATATGATATGGATTTTGAAAACAGGGTTGATGTGACCATCAGTGAATACCTGAAAATGATAAGGCTGAAAACGGCGGTGTTGCTCGGTGCAAGTTTAAAGATCGGTGCCGCGGTGGCCGGTGCAAATGCCCGGCAGGCAGACCTGCTTTATCAATTCGGTGTTGATGCCGGACTGGCTTTTCAGTTGAAGGACGACTGGCTGGATGCTTTTGGTGATGAAGACAAATTTGGGAAAAGTATCGGTGGTGATATCGTGGCCAACAAAAAAACTTACCTTTATCTGAAATGCCTCGAAAAAGCATCTCCTTCCGACAGGGATGTTCTTTTGCGTCTCTATTCGCCGGAAGCACCGGAGGAAAGAGAAAAGATAAAAAGGGTTACAGCACTCTACGGCAAGTATGACATTCAAAATGAAACCATTCGTGAGATGGAATATTTCTTCAACCGTGCGCTTCATTTTCTGGATATGGTAAAAGCATTCAAGGACAGAAAAGATGAACTTGCCCGTTTTGCAGCCTGGCTCTACAGGCGCGATCATTAATAAAAAAAAGAGGCTGCCCACGGCAGCCTCTTTTTTTTAACTTGTTGGCAGCTTAATATTAATACTGCGGCCTGCGATTACTGAAACGACGTTGTTCCGGTCTCTCTTCAGCAACCTTAACCACAAGGTTTCTTCCTTCAAATTCCTTGTCGTTCAACTCTTCGATGGCTTTGTTTGCCTCATCGGAATTAGGCATTTCTACAAAACCGAATCCTTTGGAACGGCCTGTGTTACGGTCGGTGATAACCCTTGCGGAATCAACTTCACCATAAGCTTCAAAAGTTTCTCTTAAATCTTCTTCCTGAACTTTAAAATTCAGATTAGCAACAAAAATGTTCATAATAAAAAAATAAAAAAATTAATAAAAAATTAAATTGACCGGAGCGAAATAAAATGAGGGTTCAGTTAATTTTTTTTGCAAAAAAGAAAAGAACGTTCTCTTTTTTCTTTCACTCACGGCGGCAAAAGTATATAAAATACCATTGCTCTAACCTATTTATTGTGAAATAATTGTTAAAAAACAACAAAATGCGGAACGGAAGGTGAAATGGATTGCGGTCAGGTGATGGTTAATGTTTCGGGAATGAACTGGCTGACATCACCTCCGTGACGGAGAATGTCCCTTACTACCGACGAATTGATGGCGGTGTATTCAGGCAGCGTCAACAGGAAAACAGTTTCTATTTCAGGATATAGTTTTTTGTTTACCTGTCCGATGGAGCGTTCAAATTCAAAATCCGCCGCCGTACGCAGTCCCCTTAAAATAAAGCCCGCACCTACTTTTTTACAAAAATCAACGGTAAGTCCCGAATAGGAATCAACGGAAATTGTTGGGCAATCGGCAAATACGGTACGAATAAAATCTGTTCGCTGTTCCAGTGAAAAATAATTTTTCTTTTCGGCATTTTGCCCGAGGGCAATGATGATTTTGTCAAACAAAGGAACGGCCCGTCTGATGACCGATTCGTGTCCTCGTGTTATCGGATCGAATGATCCCGGGAAAATGGCGATTTTTTGCATGATCGTGTTTTTTTGCAAAAATAATCAGAAATAATCACTATAAGGGCAGTTCGTCAAATCTTCCTTACCATCATAATACCGTCACGCAACGGAATAATCATGTTCTCCACCCGGGAATCGTTTTGCACCAATTCGTTGAATTCAATAATGCCTTTGGTCTCCGGGTCGTTGCCGGAGGCCTTTCTAATGACTTTGCCGTCCCAGAAAGCATTATCGGCAAGCAAAAACCCGCCTGACCTCAATTTGTCGAATACCAAAAGATAATAATCGAGGTAATGCGCTTTATCGGCATCAATAAATATCAAATCGAACATTCCGTCAATTTCCGGTAGCAGTTGCATTGCATTGCCGATATGGATTTTTATTTTATCGCTCACTCCGGCTTTTTCAAAATATTTCCTGCCGATCTCCACCGATTCGGCATTGCTGTCGATGGTGTGCAACACTCCGTCATCGGGAAGCCCAAGCGCAAGATTGATGGTGGAATACCCGGTAAAAGTTCCGATTTCGAGTATTCTGCGCGGACGGATCATCATGCTGATCATTTTCAGGAATTGCCCTTGCAAAGGCCCCGACAGCATGCGCGGATACATGGTTTTCAGGTACGTTTCGCGATAAAGTTCGTGAAGATAATCGGCCTGTGGCGTAGTATGCAATTCGGCATACTTCTCGTAATCGGGGTGTGTGGTTTTGGTGTTCATCGGTGGAAAATATTTTTTATTCAAAGGGGCAAATGTAATGGTTTCGTAATAATCCTCAATCCGTATGAGGTAAGATGTGTTTTGAAAAAGTCAATACTTCGGAAGTTTTAAGGGGAAAATTAACCGATATCACTTTTTTTGAAATCACTCCGCAAAAATTCTTATTTTTGTAATCAAAGAGAAAATAAAATCCTCAAATCCGCAAGTCTGTTTGTAGCATGAAGTCGAAGCGTGCTTTAGAATTGACAAAGCACAGAACCTGTCCCTCGTTATTCATAACCGAAAAATGGTAATGCAGTCAAAGCAATAGCTGTGGTGAGCAGGTTTTTTGGAGCCTTGCCGATATTGTCGTGTTTCTGGCTTTGCAGTAAAAGACATTTGCGGATTTAAGGATAACTGTCACGCGGGATTATTTTTCCTCGATAAAAGAAGCTTTTCTTTTTTTCCATGCAATGACAAATATGCCTATCGAAAACAATCCGATGTTGAAAATACCGATGGAAAAGATACCGATGGAAAAAATGCCGATGGAGAAAATTCCGACGGCAAATGTGCCTGCGGCAAAAACGCCCATCGAAAAATCTCCGGCGGCAAAATAGTTTCCGATAAATTCCCCCGTTCCGAAGACATTGTAATCCGAATAGTTTAAAATAAGTCCTGTGACAACCAGAACCACTGCAACGATTAAAATCCAATACTTTTTCATTTTGATTTAATTTTAGTTTGACAATAAATAAATTTCACCGGCAAAACTACAGTGACGGCGGATGGTAAATCAAATTTTGGTGACGAATGACAAGGGTTTGGGACGAATGCAACGGGGTGGGGATGAATAACAAAGTCAGGGACGAGATACAAAGGAGATTATGCCAGATTTTGCCTGAAGGCGGGAATGAACTTACGCGAGACGGGAACTTTTGCCGGGCAGTTTTTTAATTTCAGCAAAAGGCCCTGGGCGTTTCCGCCGACATTTTCAACGGCGTTGAGGTTGACAATGTAACTCCGGTGGCAGCGGAACAAAGGCGGAAAATGCCGGCGGTGCTTTTCCATGATGCCGTTGAGGGTGTTGCGGATGATGCGGCGTTGGAGTTGACCGTTTTGTGTAAAATGTATTTCAAGATAATTGCCGTCGGAACGGATGAACAACAACTCCCCGGGTGCAAGCATCACGGGGTCGTCATTTTGCGTGGCCGATTTCAGGATTATTTTTTCTCCGGCAGGATGTTTTGCCGTTTCCGGATGTCTCCTGATCCGGTCGTTGGCATCTCCGGCTTCAAGCAGATTCCGACGTAAGTATCTGTTGTAGGAAAAAAGCGTTATGGTAACGATGGGGAAAATGCCGATAAGCAACGTGAATCCCTGAAATGCCAATATTGACCTCCACAGGTTTTCGCCGATTCGGAAAAAGATGAGAGAATAAAAATAATTCCCCGTTCCGATGAACAAAACGATGGTCAGCAGATACAGAATCTGTTTTCCGACGGTCCAGTTTTTTTCGGAAAAACCGCTTTTAAAGATCCTCGGCGGCAAAAAAAGCATCAAAGCAAGCACCAGCATGGTTACCACACCATAACCCGAAAGAAAAAGGAATTTGTAAGGGATTTTCAGGTTGACCAATCCGAAAGGCCGGAACAACACCATGAATAAAGCGACAAAAATTCCGGTGAGGATCACCGTTCTGATCTTTGCCGGCGAATAGGCGTTGTAAGGATATGGTTTCGCGAAAAAATTCATTTGTCAAAGATAGTTTACTTTTCAGAAAACCGTTGTCCGGTCGAACATCAAATTCCCAAGATGTATACCCGCATGTTTGCCTGTCAAAAACAAAAACGAACAATCCGGTATTCGTCCGGATTGTTCGTCATTGATATTTCCCTTTCCGGAACTATTATTTCAACCCGAGCTCCTGCGGGCCCTGAATAAAGACGATATCCACGGGAATGCCGCTTTGGTTGATCTTGTCGATATCGGCCTGCAATGTGGCATCCGGTTTTCCGTCTTTGGCAATCCATGCTTTGGCGGCGTCGTAATCGCCTTCCCCCTGAATGGTGAGGATTTTGTTGACCAGAATGTTGATGGCGTTTTCCATTTTATCGGCATTCACCGTATAAAATCCGTCGGCATTACGTGTGAAAGCACCCTGTTCTTTAAAGAATGCAAACCGCATCATGTTGGCTTTTCCGTGGGCGCTTGCTGTGCCGAAGCGGCTTGATCTGAAAATGCTGGCAAAAAAGGTGACGTAATTGTCCATCAATTCACCCGTGGTGATCTCACCCATTTCGCGTAGCTGGAGCACCAGCCACAGTCCGAGAATGTCAGCCTTGCCCTCTTCGAGCGACGAATAGGCCTCTTTGAGCGCAATGCGTGCCGTGCCCTTGCCGTTGATGGTATTTTTTACGCCCATGCCGTGTGCCACTTCGTGAAACATCGTGTTGGCAAAAAAGGCGTCAAAGGTCACATGTTTCTGCTGCTCGGGTGCAATGAGTACTTTGGAGATCGGTACCAGTATCTTGTCGAATTTGGCGCGCATGGCATTTTTCAACTGAAGTTTACGTGTGCCTTTTTTCAGTTGAACTTCGGTATCGTTCGGCAAATTAATGGCAATGGTTTTGCCTCCCGCATTGCAGTCGCCGGCATAGTAAACCACATCATACGCATTGAGGTCGGAATTGGAACCGGGAACCTCTTTTTTGTATTTTTCGTCCGTGGGGATCATTTTTTGCAACTGGGGCAACATGGCGGCATATTTCGATAATTTTTTGCTCCATACCGGGTCTTTGATGAGTACAAAAGATTCGTAAGCAGCCTTATAGCCGAACAATTGGTCTTCGTAGTTCTCGATGGGTCCGGCCACAAAATCTATATTGGATGTTTTCACATCAAGCCATGCCATGTCGCTGGGCTGATAATCATCGGTCACCAACGCTTTGGCACGCAGGGTGAGGTAATTCTTCAGTTCGGGATTTTCGGCAATGTCGGCAGCCTGACGCAACAGCCCTGCGGCTTTTTCCAGCTCCGACCGGTAGGCTTCGTGGTACCAGATCACGTTCAGTTTGCCGTCGCTATTCCGGCGTATCAGGGTGTAAAGGCTTTTTTTGTCCGGACTGTCAAGTGTTTCAAACTCGGATTTTGTCATGTCCGTCGGATAAAAATTGGCACCGGCAGGTTTCGGGCCGATGTTCGTCAGAAAAGCTTTGTCTCCGTTCAGCCTGTCCCAAGGGCCGTATTGAATGTGTGCAAATTTTCGGGCATCGGCATTGCCAATCCGCGACAGAAAATCTTCCTTGTTGCCGATGGCTTGCTTCCAGTAAAGCGATTCCATAATATCGGCCACTTCAAACAAAATCGGTAAAATCTGCTTCTCGCTTTTGCTTAAGTGACTAATGTCGGAAGTCAGCCTGAAAGGAGCGTATTCCTTGAGCTTTTCTTTCATGTTGATGCCGGGCAAAGGCTCAAAATTCACGCCTTGCGGGATGATGCCTGCGCGTTGGTTTTCCAAAGTTTCGGCATCTTTTTTAACGGAAGTTGTGCATGATGTAAACGCCATTGCAAAAACGGCGACTGTACTTAAAATGAATAGCTTTTTCATTGTTAAAACTGTTTCTGAAACGATTTGTAAATTGGGTGCGAAATTAATGATTATCATGGAAAAAAAATGATTTTACCGGATTATTGATTCCATGGGATGGAAAATATTTTCTCCTTTCGTAAAATAAGCTTTCACCGATCCGACCAGTATGGAGGCTTCAACAAGAATGGGGATGTGATTTTGGTCGTCCGTCACCCATACCAACACCTCTTCTCCGCTGCTGAAGATGGTTCCCCCGACGAGTGTGGCCGCAAATTTGTGACAACGGTAAATTCTTCCGTCCTGGTTTTCGATGTTTTCGATGCCGATATAACGTCCCGACAGGTCGTAGATTTTTCCGTCGATGATTATCCTGAAAGGGATCTTTTGCCCGCTCTTCATGTTGTTGAAATCCAACGTACGGGCATAGTAAACGGCGGTTTGAAGGTCGAGGACAAAGCTGTTCAGCGACAATGTGTCTTTACGGTAAGGCTGATGACTGTTTTTGGTTTGCGAAATGATGATCGAATCTTCATAGATGAAGTTGTATTTGTTGTCGGCGCGATAGCTCCCTTCGCGGGTCTTGCGCTTATACCAGTAAGGGCTAAAATTTCCGGCATCGGCAACCGATTCAAATTTATCGCGCACTTTGAAAAAAAGGTCGTAAGTGCTCAACGAACGGCCGGAGCTTTTAAAATGATAAGCCGGCTTGTCGCCGTATTGCAAGCTGTCCACTTCGAAAACCACCTTTCCTGCATTAATCCAGACGAATTTCCAGTTGTAGGAAACCTCGTATTCCACCCTTTCGCCCGAGCGGAAGGGCAGCGTCTGTTTTTGAGCGGAAACAGGCAAGAAATTCAGCAACATCACGAAAAGAAAAATCGAAAATAGCGGGTACTGTCTTTTTCCGGAGCGGTCGTTCGTCGGGAGCATCATCCGGTTGGTTTATTTACCGCTGCCTTTCAGTACGGTAAGGACGGTGTAGGCCATGATCTTGAAATCCATGGCCAGCGACATATTTTCAACATACAGGATGTCGAATTTCAGACGTTGCACCATTTCATCCACGTTGGAAGCATAACCGAATTTGACCTGACCCCATGAGGTGATCCCCGGCTTAACGCGTTGCAGCAGGCGGTAGTGTGGAGCTTTCTTCATGATCTGATCAATGAAATACTGGCGCTCGGGACGGGGACCCACCAGAGACATTTCGCCTTTGAGTACCGTAAAAAATTGCGGAATCTCGTCCAGTCGCGTTTTGCGCATTAATTTGCCGAATCGTGTAATCCGGCTGTCGTTTTCCGACGACAACTGTGGTGTGCCTTTTTCGGCACCCATGTACATCGAACGAAACTTATACATTCTGAACGGCTTGCCATGCAGTCCCGCCCGTTCCTGCGAATAAAGGATCGGCCCCGGTGACGAACGCTTTACGCCAATGGCCAATATGACATAAACGGGCGAAAGCAAAAAAATGGCGATCAACGAAACCGTGACATCAATAAGCCGTTTCAACGATTCCTGCCATGCCGGCATCAGATCGGGCGATATTTGGATCAGCGGTTCGCCGAAGATGGCCGTGGTCTTGACCGATCCCAGCAGGAAATCCTGCATGATGGGGATAAGCTTGATGACCACCTCGGTATTCTCGATCTCGGCAATCACATTTTCAATCAGTTCGGTTTCCGATCTTTCAACGGCGATCACCACCTCTTCCACCGACAGGTCGCGGATCAGACGGGGAAGGTCTTTGTAATTTCCCAGATGTGGCAAATATTCCGCAAGTTTGTATTTGTCGTAGATCTTCGCATTGACAAAACCAATAAACTTATTCCCTGCCGACGGATATTGATTGTCGAGATTTTGAAAAATGTCAACGGCGTTGTCGCTGCTTCCGACAATGATGGTGTTGAATCCGATGATCTTCTTGTGGATCTTTTTTACCGTGCGCGAAGTGATGATCAGGTGCAATGTTGCCGTAAGGATAAACTGCAACCCGAACAAAACCAAAAACGACTGCAGGTAGGAGCGGTAAGATACCACCACATCATCCAGTATCAATGTGAAAAAGATAATGGTGACTCCGATAAAGGTGGTGGAAAATATCTGCGATAGTTCCCTGATCCTCGACTTTCTGAAAACTTTCCGGTAAAACCCGGCTATCATGTACAAAATCAGCCAGAAAAGCGGAATGATGATGATGCCGTAATAGAGCTTTACGTCCGAGAAGATTTCGATAAGGGAAAGGTCGTCATGGGCAACCGAATATTTGCGGTAAATAAAAAAAAGCGCCCATGCGACAATGGCTGAAATCCAGTCGGCAAAAAGATACTTGGCTTGTTGTATTTGTCGGTTCATTTGAAAATTTATCGGTAAATCAATTTTATGTTATCCATTAGAATCACGGCTTGTTCATCCTGTGTGCTGAATACCGCCCCGAAGAAAATCTTGAAATCCAGTGCGTCGGAATGCTTTTGCAATTCGGACGTCAGATTGATGTAAATCTTGTTCCAATGGTCTTTGGGGTTGATGAAGATGACCGGTTGCTGTATGATCTGCGATGTATTTTGCGCAAAAATGCCCACCACCAGCATGTTGTTGCATTTGTAATTCATTTCGAGAAATACCGGCTTTCCGTTGGTCGGCAGTTGAAATGCCGTAAAAGAAGCCCCTTCGTAAAAATTGTGGACGCTGTCGAGGACGATCTTTCCGGAATGCTCACCCTGAAAAGTTTCATCGCTTCCCGGTTCGGTCAGGACAATGTTGGTTTTGCTTTTGGCAGTGGTGTCGATGGAAACGGACATTGCGTCGAAATCCTCCTTCCAGACAAAATGAACCGTTTCCCAATATTCCGTTTCAGGAGAGACCAGAACGGTGCTGTCGGGAACGAAATTAAAATCCTCGTAAATGACCGGCTTGAAAAACATGTTCGGAAGACGTGTCGTTGAAATGCCGTTGAGCATGATCCCCGCTTCGAGCCTCAATTCCCCGGTGCCTTCTTTCAGGATCGGGATGGTGGCCGGCAGTTGAAATGCGCCGATGCTTTGATCGTTGACAAATACCCACACATCGGTGATCTTCTGCATAGCTGTGCCCTGATCAACATAAACCGTTTGAAATGCAATGGTATCCACGGTGATCCATGCGGGAATGCCCGGCTTAAGGTTTTCTTTTCTGCATGATGAGAAGAAAATCACCGGGATCAGAGAGAGAAAAAGAAATTTGAACAATACTTTTGTCATGCGCAAGGATCCTTGTCAGATTTAGAAAAAATCAACGCTCTATTATGTTGAATATTGCTTTTGTAATCAACTCGAAAAACAATTAATAAGTTATCTTGTCCAGGATTTTATAAGCCACATCCAGAGCCATGTATCCGTCGTTGATGGTGACGGCAGGGGTGGCATTTGTGGAAATGGCCTCGGCAAATTTTTCAAGCTCTTTTTTGATGGCATTTATGGATTTGATGCGTGGTTTGTCCAGCAAAATTTCTTTTTTGCCTTTTTCTTTACCAAGGTCAATTACCATGGCAAAAGGATCATCAGGTTCACCGTCGATGTCTTTCATGCGGACGATCTCCAGGTCTTTTTCCAGAAAATCCACCGAGATATAGGCGTCCCGCTGAAAGAACCTTGACTTGCGCATATTTTTCATCGAAATGCGACTGGCCGTAAGATTGGCCACACAACCGTTGTCGAATTCAATCCGTGCATTGGCAATATCCGGGGTGTCGCTCAAAACCGGAATACCGCTGGCGCTGATCTTTTTCACGTTCGACCTGACAACACTCAACACGATGTCAATGTCGTGGATCATCAGATCGAGGATCACCGGCACATCGGTACCTCTCGGGTTGAATTGTGCCAGCCGGTGCGTTTCGATAAACATGGGATTGTTGATGTAAGGCCGCGCCGCATTAAATGCCGGATTGAACCGCTCCACATGTCCCACCTGAACTTTTACATTGGCCTCCTCCGAAATTTTTATCAGCTCGCGGGCCTCACCGGGAGTGGCCACAACAGGCTTTTCGATGAAAACATGTCTGGATTTCTTGAGCGATTCGGAAGCACAATCGAAATGCGAAACCGTTGGGGTGACAATATCCACAACATCTACGGCATCAATAATATCGTGTAAACTGTCAAATCGCTTTACACCGAATTCCTTTTCAACTTTTTTTGCCGTTTCCTCGTCGGGATCGTAAAAACCCGTAAGTTCGTACTGCTCAATTTCCCGGATACATTTCAAATGGATTTTTCCGAGATGCCCCGCACCTAATACACCTATTTTTAGCATATCTTTATATTTTTTTGCAAATGTAAATTATTTTTGTGCTGGACTTAAGATATTGTTTTCAACAAAAATTGAGCGATCAACAGAAACGGACGACATGACGGATTCATACAGGCATCAGGGATTAAGGCGACAATTGGTGAACGGGTTAAAGCAAAAAGGCATCGAAGACCCACGGGTACTGGAGGCGATTGATAAAGTCCCCCGGCACCTGTTCATGGATTCTTCTTTTCTTGAGTTTGCATATCAGGACAAAGCTTTTCCGATTGCTTCTGGACAAACCATCTCGCAACCCTACACAGTGGCCTTCCAAACGGAATTGCTGAAGGTGGAAAAGGGAATGAAAGTGCTTGAGATTGGGACGGGCTCCGGATATCAGGCTTGTGTATTGTATGAGATGGGAGCAAGGGTCTTTACCGTTGAAAGGCAGATTAATTTGTACAAGAAAGTGAAAAGTTTTTTCAATAAATACGGATACAAGATCAAGGTTTTTCATGGAGACGGATACCGTGGATTGCCTTCCTTTGCTCCGTTCGACAGGATCATCATCACCGCCGCGGTGCCGGAAATCCCCGGAGCCCTGAAAACCCAACTGAAAACCGGAGGGATTTTGGTGGCCCCCGTGGGCGGGCAGGGATACCAAACCATGATGCGGCTGGTCAAACATTCGGAAACCGATTTTGAAGAAGAACATCACGGCGGATTTGTCTTTGTGCCGATGCTTCCCGGAACAGCGGCAGATTAGATGAGCGAATGGAATCAGATTTCAGATTTCAGATTTGGGTTTGTTTTGTATTGCAGTGTATTACTCTGTTTTATGGTTTAACAACGAATGTAATTTCCCCAAAAAAATCTTTGCGCCTCTGCGTCTTTGCGAGAGATAGACAGCACGAAAAAATTATCCCAAGAATACCACCAACAGTCAATGCTTCATAAAACAGCTATCATCTCCCCCCAAAAAAAATTCTTTGCGCCTCTGCGCCTTTGCGAGAGATAGACAGCACGAAAAAATTATCCCAAGAATACCACCAACAGTCAATGCTT
>JAOZMX010000017.1:0-13307 GCA_029934065.1 Bacteroidales bacterium | reverse complement strand
TTTGCGAGAGATAGACAGCACGAAAAAATTATCCCAAGAATACCACCAACAGTCATTGATTCATAAAACAGCGATCATCTTCCCCCCAAAAAAATTCTTTGCGCCTCTGCGTCTTTGCGAGAGATAAAAAGCACGAAACAAATTTCCCAAGAATACCACCAACAGTCAATGCTTCATAAAACAGCGATCATCTTCCCCCAAAAAAAATTCTTTGCGCCTCTGCGCCTTTGCTAGAGATAGACAGCACGAAAAAATTATCCCAAGAATACCACCAACAGTCAATGCTTCATAAAACAGCGATCATCTCCCCCAAAAAAAATTCTTTGCGCCTCAGCGCCTTTGCGAGAGATAAAAAGCAAAGAAGGGCTGAAAATATAGACAGTGATTGACTACTCCTTCCCCGAACCTGGAAATCCGGTCATCATGCGAAGGAAGTCGTTTTTGCGGCGGCGCGAAACACTAACTTCAGAACCGTCAACCATAACGACGGTACCCCCCTCACCTTTGAGATAACGGTCAACAAACCGCACATTTACGAGATGGGATTGATGCACCCTGATAAAGTCGAGGCCCGAAAGGATATCGTCGTACTCTTTCAATGTCTTGGTTACAAGGAATTTCTCCCCCGAGTTCAAATAGAAGAATGTATAATTGTTGTCGGCCTCACAGCGGATGATGTCTTTGATATTAACAAATCGCAATCCTTCGAAAGTGGGCAGGGTGATGCGTTCGAACCCGTTTTTGTTTCGCAGGAGTATCGAAATTTTATTGGAGATGGCATGGAAATCCACACCGGGCTCGCGTATTTTTTCAACGGCTCTCACCACCTGCATGGGGTCAATGGGCTTGAGGATATAATCCAAAGCGCTGAATTTGATGGCTTTCAGCGCATAATTGTCGTGGGCCGTAACAAATATCACCTGGTATTCGATGTCTTTGGTCTGTTCCAGCAGGTCGAAACCCGAGCCGTCGGGCATCCGGATATCAAGGAATACTACATCCGGTTTTTCGGCAGCAATCAATGCAACACCTTCGGCAACACTTCCGGCCTGACCGGTGACGTTTACCCTTCCGGCAAACTTGGTCAGTACATTGAACAGGGCATTCCTGCTCTCCTCTTCATCATCAATGATCAGTGCATTTATCATTCTCGTTTTTTATCACAAAAATAAAAAATTTTATTCTTCCGTTTCAAAAGGCAGGTTGATGATCACACGGGTGCCGGCCGGATTGCCGGCATCATCCGTCAGGTCGATAATTTCAAAATTCACATCCACTCCTTTTTGTTTTTTGATGGCTTCAAATCTTTCTTTCGTCACCTGAATACCCAACGAGTGATGAGCCGCATCGCCACCGTTTTTTACAGCGGCTTTTTCCCTTCCGATGCCGTTGTCGGCAACAACACATCTGATGGTTTGCCCGTCTTTGCTGAAAGCAATTTGTAACAGACCGTTTTCATTTTTATGTTGCAATCCGTGTTTGATGGCATTTTCAACAAACGGCTGGATCATCATGGGAGGTACATAAATGATTTCGGTGGGCAAATCCGGTTCGATGTTGAACTGAAAATCAAATTTGTTGTTGAACCTGATCTTTTCCAACTCGATGTACAATTGCAAAGTGCTGATTTCTTCAGAGAGACTGATGAGGGACTTTCGTGAATTTTCGAGAATGCTGCGCATCAGTTGTGCAAACTTCGACAGATAGGTCATGGCGAGAAATGTGTCGTTCCCCGAAATATAACTCTGTATTGAGTTCATGGAATTAAAGATAAAATGAGGGTTCATTTGCGAACGGAGCAGGCGTTTTTCGGTTTCCAGGTTTTTTCTTTCCAGTTCAATGCGCGCGTTTTTCTGCTTTAGCCTGAACCTGCCGAAAATGAACAGAAAAATTGTTGCAACAAATAAAACAAATCCGATGAGGAGGTAAAGCCCCAAAGTTTGTTTTTTGATTTTCAGTTTTTGGATCTCAATTTCTTTTTCCTTTTTTTCGGTTTCGTATTTGGTTTGCATGTCGGCAACCTGCTGTGCAAGGTCGAGGTTGAACAACGAATCGTTAAGGGCCAGCATTTGCGATTGTGCCTCGTAGGCTTTGCGATAGTCGTTGGTCTGCATGTAGTATTTTGCCAAAAATTTATAGGCGTCATGCAATATTCGTTTGGCATCGGTTTGTTTCGCCAGTTGAATGGCTTCGGTGATGTAAGGAAATGCCTTTTCCGGCTCTTCTTTCTCGAGGTAAATATCGGCAATGCTGTTGGAAACATTTGCCAGAGAATAGGTGTCGTTTGTCCGCTGGAGGGCCTTTTGCGCCTTGAGGTGATAATCCAGCGCTTTATCATAATCACCCATATCTAAATATACAATACCGATATTCAGCAGCACCCGTGAAAGGGATCGCTTATTGCCGATCTTTTTCCTTATTTCCAGTGCCTGGTTGTAGTATCTCAGGGCCTCCCGGTACTTTCCTTTTTCTTCAAACACAATGCCGATATTGTTATACACCAATGCCTTTCCATTGAGATCATTCATGGTGTTCCGGATTTCCAGCACCTGATTATAATACTCCAGCGCTTTATCGTATTCCCCCATTTCA
The DNA here is from genome assembly GCA_029934065.1 of Bacteroidales bacterium. Classification (GTDB taxonomy): domain Bacteria; phylum Bacteroidota; class Bacteroidia; order Bacteroidales; family 4484-276; genus 4484-276. The sequence continues at coordinate 10,715 of JAOZMX010000017.1, read as the reverse complement.
TCATAAATAACACCGATATTGTTCAATCCGTGGGCAATGCTTAAAAGGATGGCTTTGTCGTCATTTTCTTGCTCTATTTCTTCAAATATAGAAATATATTTTATAAAATGTTCGAGCGCTTTGTCGTATTTCCCGAGGTATTTGTAGTCAATACCCAGTTCGTTGTGAATCTTTCCGGCCAGTTTCTTGTTGTGAATCTTTCCGGCCAGCGTCAAAGCCTGTTGGTGAAACTTAACAGCTTCATTATTGTCGGAAAGCAATGAATATCCGATCCCGATGCTCATAAGTGCATAAATTTCATCAACTTTTAAATGGTGCTTTTTAGCAAGGCTCAGGGCTTTTGTACCGTAATCAATTCTTTTTTGAGGATCGTTGCGCGAATCGATTTTTGCCAGCCGGTTGTAAATGAATACTTTTTGTTTTGCATCGGCGGTAGCGAGAAGTTGTTTCAAACTGTCGGCCTCACTGTTTTGGGCTTTGAGTGACGAGATTAAAATGATGATACAAAACAAAAACAAAAACCTGAACAAGTTCATGCAAACTGGTTTTTTTAAGCAAAAAAACAGAAAATCCTTGTTATAGCCAAGTGGATTAAAAATTTCTCCGAAAAAATAACGAAAATCAGGCATTTTACCTTAGGCTTCGGCAAACAACGCCCGCCCGGTAATACTGATTGGATCATTTTTCATCCCGGACAGTTTCTTCCTTTTTATCTGTTTCTGTTTTACTGTTTTCGGTTTGCTCGGCTATCGGGAAATGTCCCGTTTTGGCGCTTCGGATGCTTGCATTGAGCTCAAAACCGATAAGAATGATGTTGGAGTTGAAATATACCCAGAGCAAGAATACCAGCAATGTTCCGATGGAGCCGTAGAGCGCGTTGTAACGGTTGAAATTTTCGATGTAGTAATTGAACCCGTATGTGGTAAGAATAATGAGCAATGTAGCGATGAGCGATCCCGGAGAGATAAAACGGAAAATGCGTTTTTTGGCCGGAGCGATATAATAGAGAAAAGAGATGCTGAACAAAAAAGTCGTAAAAATGAGTATCCACCTGACCACCTGGATGATGATGATGGTGAAATGATCGGTAAGGAGCCCTTCGCGAACAAGGAAGCGCATGGCAAAGTTACCTGCTATCTGTAACGTTACGGCAATGATGATGAGGAACGAAATGACAAAGACGAGAAACAGCGATATCAGCCGTTGCTGAAGCCATGAACGCTGGATGATGGTATGAAAAGACGAGTTGAACCCTTCGATGATGGAGTTGACACCGTTGGTGGAAAAATACAAAGCGAGGATGAACCCGAGGGAAAGCAGGTCGGAGCGCGGACGGATGATGATGTCTTCGATGGTGCTGCTGACATGATGCCACAATGTGGCGGGAATGATTTCCTGCAATGTTTGCATCAACTGGGTCTGAAAATCGGAGATGGGGATGAACGGGATGATGGTAAAAAAGAAAATAATGGAAGGAAACAGCGCCAGGAAAAAATCGAACGAGATGGCCGATGCGCGTACGGTGAGCCTGCCTTCGAAAAGCCCTTTAAAGAAAAATTTCAGTACCGTGAACAAGGGCAAACCGTCGAAGCCGGGCAGCACGATGCGCCGGAGCAGTCGGATGGTAAATGCGGTTGTGTTGCGCAGGAACCGGACAAATCCGTCACCGAATTTTGATAATATTTTATTGTCTTTGCTGAGCACAATGACGGGTTTTAGTGATTATTGACGGCTTTGAGGCTCATGTCGAGACTCATGATGTGATGTGTAAGTGCTCCGACGGAGATAAAATCAACGCCTGTTCCGGCATAAGCTCTGACGGTGTCGATGGTGATGCCGCCCGAGGCTTCGGTACGGAACCGGCCGCCGATCCGTTTCACTGCCGTGCGAAGTTCTTCAACGGAAAAGTTGTCGATCAGGATCCTGTCCACGCCGCCGGTTTCGAGCACCTGGTCGAGTTCGGCAAAATTTCTGACCTCAATCTCGATTTTCAGGTCGAGTTTTTTGTCGTTCAGATAACGGTGTGTTGCTTCGATGGCCTGTTTGATGCCGCCGGCAAAGTCCACATGATTGTCTTTTATAAGAATCATATCATAAAGTCCGAACCGGTGGTTGAACCCGCCGCCGGCTTTTACGGCGTATTTTTCCAGCGCCCTGAGAAGCGGTGTGGTTTTGCGTGTGTCGAGCAGGCGTGTGTGCAAACCCTTTAGCTGTTCGGTCATTTGCCGCGTGGCTGTGGCAATGCCGCTCATGCGTTGCATGAAATTCAGCGCCAGCCGTTCGCCCGAAAGAATGGAGATGGAACATCCGGAGACCGTAAAGGCCACATCCCCGGGTTTAACTTTTTGTCCGTCGCCGATGAAAACGGTAAACTCCAGATCGTGGTCCACCTGACGAAAAACCTCACGGGCAACCTCCACGCCCGCCAGCACACCCTCTTCTTTGATCAGCAATCCGGCCTTTCCGGTGGCATCGGCCGGAATGGTGGCAAGCGAAGTATGATCGCCTTCTCCCAAATCTTCTTGTAAGGCCAGTGCAACAATCTCTTTTAATGTCATAAATCAACAGCTTTAATGATCAATCGAATGAATTGCCCGACCCGGCTACTTCTTTTCAATTTGTAGTTGATGGATCAGGTTGTCGTCGCCTTGCTTTTTGATGAGGGAATAAACCCTGAACGCTTTTCCGGATTTGCAAAGCAGTGTTCCGATGAGGTACCGGGAGCCGTCGTTGGAATTACCTTGATGGTCCAGTGTGAAGGATTTAACGGTATTGGTCCTGAAAAACGCTTTCAGCAACTGCTCGGCCTGTTTGTTGCTGTACGTGCCGTCGTTGTCGGGCAGCGTCAGATCAATGGTGGCGTTGAAATACCGGCTTAAAGCCCCGGCATCACCGGCATTCAGCGCATGACTCACATTGTTCACGGTATTGTTGCCGGCCTGCGAAAATCCATACGATGAAATCAGTAGAAAAAGAAAAACAAAGCCGTAAATGATGGGCTTGCCGCTTTTTATGTTTCCGGTATGTTCAAAATTTTTCAATGGTTTATCTTTGTAATGAATTGCAAATTTAATATTTTCAAAATAGAAACATCAAAACATGTTTGTAAATTTCCAAACAATTTGATTTTACAGATTTTATGCCGGAATTAAATTAAAGGAATTTATTTGAGAAAAAAGTAAAGATTATGAAAGTAAAACTGCTGATGGTCGGCAAAACGAAAGAAAATTTCGTGGAAGCGGGTTGCCTGAACTACCGCAAACGCATTGTGCACTACCTGCCCTATGAGGAACAGGTGATTGCAGGGTTGAAAAACACAAAAAACATGGCTTCCGCCGAAATCAAACTCCGGGAAGGCGAGTTGATATTAAAGCATCTGCAGCAGGGCGATACGGTGGTGCTGCTGGATGAAAAAGGCAGGGAATTTACCTCGGAGGGATTTGCCGGATTCATCGGAAAACTGATGAATACGGGCACACGACAACTTGTTTTTGTGATAGGCGGAGCATACGGCTTTTCGCCGCAGGTGTATGCCAGGGCCGATCATCTGCTTTCGCTGTCGAAGATGACCTTTTCGCATCAGATCATCCGGCTGATCTTTGCGGAGCAATTTTACAGGGCCATGACCATCCTGAACAACGAGCCGTATCATAATGCGTAAAATCTTTGATATGAGTAGTGGTTTACGTATTGCCGGAGCAATCCGATGCTTGATCCGAAAGCCGGATTTTTAAAAAATTACTACATTTACAAAATCTTAATCCGAAAAACATAGTCTGATATGTCGAACAAAAAATTACGTAAAATATTGAAAATTACCGGAATTGTTGTGGGAGCGCTAATCCTGATCCTTATTCCGGTAATCATTTATGTGAACCATAACATCAGCGATATTGCCGACGGGTATGTTCGCAAAGCATTTGAAAAGTCGCCGTTGAGCAAGGTTTACACCATGGATTACGAAAAGCTGACCGTAAACATCTTGTCGGGCAACCTCGAGCTCCATCAATTCACACTTGTGCCAAAGCCGGAATTTTACAAGTCGGACGATTCGCTCAGACTTGCCAACCCCATGGTAATAGAAGCCGTGGTGCCGGCATTTATTATCAAAGGACTGGATATTAAGGGCGATATCAACTTTTTGGATTTTTCCAATATCAGTTTAAAAGCCGTTCGCATTGACGATCCGCAGATCAAAGTAATCGATCACCTGACACAGGCCGAAAAGCTCAAACGGAAAAGATTTGTGGAAATGCAGCATGCCGATACCATTAAAAAAGAATCGGGTGTCGAAAGCATCAGCATCGGCAATTTTAAGCTCAAAAACGGAAAATTCGAATTTTACGATTACCGGAAGAAAAAAAATGTTTTTCAGGTAGGTTCTGCAAGTATCAGTCTTGATGACGTTTTGCTGAAGACCGACAGCATTAAAAACACGCTTCTGAAACCGACATTCAAAAAATCGAACATACAGGTTAAAGATGTTTATTACCCGCTTCCAAACGGCTTTTACGATATCAGGCTCGGTAAACTCGAACTGAAGATAGAACAACGCAAACTGAAACTTTACGATTTTCAATTCATTCCAAAATATGACAAAGAAGCTTTCGGAAAAGCCTTCGGCTGGCAAACCGATCGTTTTGATGTTAAGGTGAAAAAAATTGAAGTGGTTGATGTGAACATCAGAAAACTGCTGGAAGAAAATGCCGTGGAAATTGCGAAGATCGTTGTAACGGGTGTTGATGCCGATATTTATCGCGACAAGAACATTCCGCGTGATTATTCCAAATTCCCCAAATTTCCCCACCAGGCTTTGGGGGATGTCAAAACCGACCTGAACATCGGAAAGGTTGAGATCAAAAAATCGAAACTGGTGTACGAAGAACTGGCTCCGAAGGCAAGTGTCGCCGGAAAAGTACCCATTTCCAATCTCTATGCCACCATTTATAACGTGACCAACAATCCGGAGGTAATTGCAAAAAACGGTCCTTTGAAATGGGATGTGATGGGTGATTTTTTTGATGCAGGCAAATTGTCTGTGGTGATTGATTTCTCGGAAGACCTGAACAAACCGGCATTTATTTTTTCGGGTAAATTGGGAAAGATGGATATGACGGCCTTCAACCAAATGATAAAACCCAATGCGCATCTTGAAATCACTTCGGGAAAATTAAGATCGCTGGAATTTAATGCTGTGGCCAATGACGATTATTCTTCGGGCAACCTGCTGATGATCTACGATGACCTGAAAATGGAAATCCTGAAAGAATTTACTGATGAAGGTGAAAAAACTTCGGGATTTATCAATGCCCTTGCCAATGCCGTGGTGAAATCGGGTAACCCCGGAAAAAACAGCGACAAAGCGCCGAAAAGTGCGGAGATATTTTTTGAGCGAAATAAGAACAAAGCCATATTCAACTACCTGGCACAGTCGCTCATCAATGGTGTAAAAGCAACCCTGATCCCCAAGCTTGCCATGACCAAAGAAAAATGGGAAAGGCAAAAACAAAAAGAAGCCAATAAAAACGAACGTCAGCAACAGAAAAAAGACAAGGTGGATAAGAAACAGCAGGATAAGGATGCTAAAAATGACATGAAAAAGAAAATGCCGTTTTGGAAGAAGAAAAAATGAAGATAGAGGGAGATGCGAGGGGACGAGGGGGTGAAAGAACGAAAGAACGATGGAACGAAGGAACGAGGGTGAGTTAAGATACACACCAAACATTGCATATCGGCAACCGTGAAACCCGAAGGCGGATTTCAAAGTCCGGAAACATGGACTTGCAAACCTGAAACTGCCATATTTCAAAAAAACATTTTTTTTGGATTTTTTTTAACGATTTACTAATTTTGATTTTTGTTTTTCAAAAAGGGCTTTGATCAACGAAATGAAAAAATTTAGAATACATACTGGTTGCACTTGTTTTACCTCCCCCCTTTTTTAATAATTTTTATCGCTATTTGATTTTTTGGTTTGAAACCAACTCAATTTAATTATTCAATAAAAACAGTCAAATTATGAAAAAAATTATTACGCTTTGTGGTGCAATTCTTTTGGCAGTGGTGGTTTCCATGGCACAGGACTGCACAAGCAAAAGTAATTTGAACATGAATTACGATGACCCCCTGCGTAATGTTTCCCGTCATCCGGATTCCAAATCCACAAATGTGTGGACGGGTGCCTACAATCATTACTGGGGAAATAATTCCAACTGGTCTCTTAACCATGTTCCCACAGCCGATGAAGATGTTGAGATTCCCAACGTTAACACACCTTGTATTGTGGATTATACGGATAAGACGTGTAACGATCTGGTGCTTTCTTCCGGTGCCGTCTTGCAGATTTACGACAATTTGCTCACCGTCAACGGCAACATGGATATTTCGGGGACACTGGAAATGCTTCAGGATAACGCCAAATTAGAGGTCATGGGAGATATTACCTGGAAATCGGGCTCCTCGGCCAACATCTCGGTGTACAATGCTTACATGTACATCTACGGCCTGTGGATATTCGAATACGGGAGCAATGTCAACCTGACCAACGGTTTTGTGGATTTTATGGGAACTTCCGATAAGTACATCCGGTGCTACGATGATGATGCCGCATTTTACAATCTGAGGATTTACAAAACATCGGGAGCTTTGGTGGGGTACAGCGGCATGTCAACAAAGGATCTGGATGTGAACAATCTGTTGTATATCGCACCCGGTTCACATTTCGGCAGTTGGTCCAATCATAACTTACATCTGAAAAAGAATTTCAATTATTACGGCACATTCGATTTTTCTAATGCGTCCGGAGCAGTTATTTTCGACGGAGATAATCACTCGATTCACAGATTGGATGGCTCCGGAGTCTTCGGAGATGTGATCGTCAATTGTACCGGAACCACAAGTCTGATCGACGATGATATTCACATCGCCGGGGATTTTACCATCAACGGTGGAGCATTCGACCCGCAGGATCATACCGTTACCATCGAAGGTAACTGGGATAATAACGTAGGCCCCGACGGTTTTGTCGAAGGTAACGGCAGGGTCATATTTTATCAACCGGCCGACGGCGGCGGCAAAAGTCATCAATACTGCTCGGACGAAACATTCAACATTCTTGAGGTGGCGAAGTATTCCGGCGGAGCATTCCGACTCAACGGTTCTACGGTTACTTGCAATACGTACGACTGGACTGCCGGTGCCGTGGATGTTTTGACAGGAACCTTTACCGCTCTCGATCTGGCCGACGACGGCATTTACGGGAGTTTTTACACCAACACCGGCGGGATCATCAACTTGCATCAAGACACCAATCCGGGAAGCTTTATTGATCTCAACGGGAATCTTATCTTTTCCGGTGGCGGCGAGATTCACGTTTATGGCGGCACCGACAGAAGCTGGTGGCCCGGCGGAACACAGCCTGCATCGTTGACAATGAACGGTGGCGGTGTGCTCGATTTCCATGACAAGGGGATTTTTATTCGAAATGTCGGAACCGCCTTGTTTTCTTATACCATCGATAATGGTACCATACGTACGGCAGGGGGATTGGAATCCCAAAACAGTAATTTCACCCCCACATCAGGAGAAATAGAACTTTACGGCCCCGATAATGTATTTCTTAATATATCCATGGGTTCATTGTACAATGTTTCCGTCAATAAATCCGCCGAAAAGGGAAGTGCCGTGTCATCTTCGGGCCCTGTTTACGATTCAAGGAACGGCCGGTTATTGAGCGACGGAACGAAAAATAATACCGTTCAACTTCAGGATTATCTCACCGTTACGAACGATCTGGAGATTACAGCAGGTTCTTTGGATATTTACGGTAAGCAATTGGATGTGGAACACGATCTAAATATATACGGAAATCTGACCATGGAAAATGGTGGTGGCGTGATCAATATAGGTAATTATATTGTTTGGAGAGACGGTTCCACTGACAACGTTACAAGCGGTGAAATTCATGCCGAACATTGGGATTTCGATGAAGGTACAAATGCGCATATCGGCATCGGAAATACGGCCTACGTTTTTTCTTGTAACTCATATGATGAGGATGCTTCTTTTGGAAATCTCGTGAAAAACGGTGGTGTTGACAATAATATTGATCATGGCAATGATGGTAAAGACTATTATCCTATTCGTGTTTCCGGCAATTTATTGATGACCGATGGTGTTGTGATCAATACAACAATACCCTATTTTGTAGAAGGTAACATGGAAATTGAAGCTGGCTCCCAATTGATTTTGGATAATACTTCACAACCTTCCTATTGCCAGAATTTCACATTAAACGGCACACTTGAGCTGGATAACAATGCGGCACTTCAGATTCACGGTTCGTTTGAAATGGGAGAGAGCAGCGAACTGACAATTAATGGCGGTTCTTTGATTGACGATGCTTCTCCCATATATGGTGATCCTATTCAATTTCCATGCATTTTGGAGCTTTCCGAAGGGTTGCTTGAATGTACCAATAGTGGCATTACTTTGCAAAATACTTCCAATACCATTACCGGGGGCACAATCCGGTGCGGCGGTTCGTTTGAAAGTACCGTTGCGGAAGCGTTTCAACCTACCGGGGGAACTGTTGAACTGATCGGCCCTTATGACGGATATATCATTTTGGCCGGTGGAAGCACATGTTATAATGTTGCCATCAACAAAACCACAAAAGGAGGAAATGCCGCATCATCATCCGGTAAGGCTTTCGGTTCGGAAACCGGTGAAGCGGTGAGCCACCGTACCAAAGGCAATACCATATTACTATTTTCCGATGTTACCGTAGCAAAACATCTGGAAATTACGGCAGGTTCACTGGATGTTAACGGGTATCAACTGGATATTGCCCACAATTTCGATATTTACGGCAACCTGATCATGACCCATAGTACCGATATTGTAAATGTCGGATCGGCTTTTTTTCTTGACGGTATTTTCTGGCGTCCCGGATCAAATGCAAATATTATCAATGGAGAGATACATGCAAATTACTGGCATTTTAAAGACGGGACAAATGCACAACTCGGAACGGGAAATACCGTTTTTATTACAGACCAGATTAATAATAAAGATGCCGACGCTTCATTTGGTAATTTAACGATTTTAGCTTCCGCGAAAGGAGTTACGAAAGATGTTTTAAAAGGGAAAGATTTTTATCCCGTCCGTGTAGCGGGTGATTGCCTGATGAAATCGGGAACAGATTGGGAGGCAACTGTTCCGTATATGATTGAAGGAATCTGGGAAATTGAAGAAGGAGCAACTTTTTCCATCCTTTCGGATGTTGGAAACTCTTACTGTAACGACCTTGTCCTGAACGGAGCGCTTAGGCTATACAATGATGCAGTTGTTGAAGTTCATAACTCATTTGATTTTGCAGAAACCGGGCTTTTGGGTTTATACTACGGAGGAACTCTGATCTACGATGCGCCTTTTTCAAAGGGTATATTGGGGGTTCATGGAATTTTAGTTCTTCAAGGTGGACTGTTCGAATCTGCCTACAACGCAATTAATTTACTCAATGCTTCCAATAATATTTTGGGAGGAACCATTCGTTGCGGAAGTTCTTTTATTGCCTCTACGACAGGAGTATTCCATCCCACGGGCGGTACGGTTGAACTGACCGGTTCAGGTGCCGGGAGATATATCCAGGTTACCAACGGAAACTATTTTAACGACCTGACCATCGACAGAAGCGATGCCATTGGTATTTATTCCGAAACAAGCCTCGATATCAACGGGGATTTCACCATTAACGGCGGAGGGCTCAACACCAACTCATTGCCCGTTACTATTGCCGGCGACTGGAACAACAATGTGGGTCCCGAAGCCTTTATCGAAGGAACAGGCACGGTAACTTTTGACGGAGACTGGGGGCAAAATTGCTCGGCGGAGGAATTTTACAGGCTCGAACTGAATAAGCCCACCGGAGATTTACAATTATGGGACGGTCAAACCGTAACCTGTCAGATATACAACTGGTTGGGCGGTGAAGTGGATGTCAGTAACGGAACTTTCACAGCTTATGATCTGGAACAAAACGGAATATTCGGATATTACCTGGTAAGAGGAACTGACGCGGTGGTCAATCTTTATCAGGACGCCGGGCAGTTTGTTGATTTGAATGCTGAAATAGCAATTTCGGCAGGAGAAATGAACATATTCGGCGGCTACGATTACAGCTATTGGCCTTATAATAATGACGCGCAATTAACCATGAGTGGCGGTGTCCTTGATTTTCAAGATCGGGGTATTTTTATCAACGGAGGTACCACTTATCCGCTTATTACCGATATTACCGGAGGAACGATCAGGACATCCGGAAAATTTACCGGTAACAGTGACGATTTCAAACCCACAGGCGGTACGGTTGAACTTTATGGAAGTAATGATGCTGATGTGGGTCTTGGCGGCGGAAGTTATTTCCATAACTTGTCGATCAATAAAACAGCCGCAAAAAACAACACATCCGCTCCGGCGACATTTACCGACCGCAACGGAAATGTTGTTGAAATAACACGTTCACAAACCGTAACTGCCGACAGGAATTTTACCGTTCAGGGAACATTGACGGTGGATGAAGGCACATTAACTTTGGATGGAAAAACACTCACAGTTAATCAGGATGTGGATGTTAACGACGGCGGAACATTGAACATTGACGAAGGAGCACAATTGCTGCTTAACGGTGGTTATACTTTAAGTGTTAACGACGG
>JAOZMX010000131.1 GCA_029934065.1 Bacteroidales bacterium | reverse complement strand
AGGAAGGTAGCAATGCGGCAAGGAAGAAAGGTAGTAATGCGGCAAGGAAGAAAGGTGGCAAGGCGGTAAGGAGTGGAGAACGTTATGAAAAATCAACTGTTAAATCATTACAGCATTCGTACCTTACAGCATTCGTACCTTACAGCATTCATACCTTACAGCATTACAGCATTCAAAATACGACAAGGAAAAAAGGTAACAATGCAACAAAGAAAAAAGAACGACATGAAAGAATCAACCATTAAATCATTACAGCATAAAAAAACTCAACAAAAATGAACGTCATAGAAACAAAGAATCTGCACAAAGTTTACAACACCACACAGGTTCCGGTAAAAGCCATCAACGGAATTGATCTGGAAATCGAAAAAGGAGAATTTACGGCCATTGTGGGTCCGTCGGGATGCGGTAAGACGACACTGATGAACCTGATCGGCGGGCTGGATGTCCCCACCGAAGGATACGTCAGGATCAACGGAATAAAACTGGCCGACCTCACCCCTACCCGGCTGATAGACTTTCGCCTGCACAACATCGGATTTGTATTTCAATCGTATAACCTGATCCCTGTGCTCACCGTAAAAGAGAACATCGAGTTTATCATGCAATTGCAGGGAAAAAGCAAAAAAGAGTGCAATGCACGGGTGGACGAATTACTGGAAGCCATCGGGCTGCCCGAGAAAAGAGACCAGCGTCCCAATCAGCTTTCCGGCGGTCAGCAACAAAGGGTTTCGGTTGCCCGGGCACTGGCATCCAAACCACAATTCATCCTTGCCGACGAACCCACGGCCAACCTTGATTCCAAAGCCACCAACGAACTGCTGGAGTTGATGGAAAAGCTCAACCGGGAAGAGAACATGACGTTTATCTTCTCAACACATGACTCCCGGGTGATGCAAAAAGCGCGCCGGCTGATCACACTGGACGACGGAAAGATCATCAAAGATGTTACCGTTTAGTTTTCACAAAATCAAAAAGTAAACTGCAAATGCGCTTTTCCATGAATAACCGGTTACTGCTTCTCATTCTACTTACGGGAGTGACGATAAGCGGGTTTTCACAAGAGAAAAAAAAGTTTGACGCAGGCACTTTCGTAGGAAGCGGATACCTGCAATACATGGAAAACGTGTGGCTTGTACCCGACAGCAAACAGTGGCAAACCATGGGAACCCTCAACAACAGACTTGACCTCCGGTGGTACAAAGGGGCCTTTTCGGCACATATCGGCGGCCGAAACATGTTCAACTACGGAGAAATGGTTTACCGCTACTACCCTTATCTGGCCGACATGGCCGCCGAAGATTACGGCCTGATGGACCTCACTTTTAAATGGGCCGACGATTCTTCATTTTATTTCATCACCAATATCGACAGGCTCAACCTGAACTTTACATGGAAAGCGCTTGAAGTAACGGCTGGTCGCCAGCGCATCAACTGGGGGCTCAATATGATCTGGAATCCCAACGACATTTTCAACACCTTCAATTATTTTGATTTCGATTACATCGAACGGCCGGGGTGCGATGCCATCAGGGTGCAGTACTACACGGGCAGCACTTCATCGGTACAGTTGGCCTGGAAGATGAACTCCGACAATAAGACCACCCTGGCAGCCATGTATCATTTTTCCAAATGGAATTACGATTTTCAGGTTCTCGGCGGCACCATGACCGACAACATCGTTGTTGGCGGCGGATGGTCGGGGCAGATCAAAGGGGCAGGCTTCACCGGGGAATTCTCCTATTTTCATCCCTACGGCGGATTGAGCGACCCGGAACCCGATCCGGCATTGGTATTTTCCACCGGTGCCAATTATACTTTCCCATCCAGTTTTTATTTGCATGGAAGTTTGATTTACAACAGCAACGGCACTACCGGCGATGCCGGATGGGGAAATGTTCTCCTGATCGGCCGCGAGATGAACGCCATGACGCTGACACCTTCACGCATGGAGTTGTTTGGAGAAGTTGCCTATCAGATCACACCACTTATCCGAGGTGATCTGGCCGGGATCATCAACCCCTTTGACGGTTCGGCTTTTGCCGGTCCTTCGTTCGACTTCTCACTGACCGATAACATCAGCCTGTTCCTTATCGGACAACTTTTCTTCGGCAAAGAAAATACCGAATACGGCAATTACGGACAAATGCTCTATGGAAGGTTAAAATGGAATTTTTAAACTTTCCTTTTTCCCCGGTCTAAAAAAATATCTCCCGGTTTTCTGACCCAAACAGAATTATTCTAATTTTGCCCGCTCAAAATTTTAATTTACTAATTTATAACCTAACAAAACAATTTATTTATGAAAAGATTAACAATTAAAACAATTCTCATTGTTGTGCTGGCATTTGGCATGACAACCTTTGCAAACGCACAGTTTTCCATTGGCGGAAAAATCGGTATGAACCTGGCAAACGTCAGCGGGAGTGACAAACCGGATGAGGTAAAAATGAAAATGCGTATGGCTTATGGTATCGTTGCAAATTACGGAATTTCGGACATGTTTTCACTTCTGGGAGAAGTGAATATCTCGGGTAAGGGTTTTGGTATTAAAGATTATACCGAAACAAATGAAGGTGTTAGACTTGATTATGAAAACATGAGATCGGCCAATACCTACCTGACCATTCCGATCCTTGCCAAAGCCACTTTTGGTAACTCAACAAAATTCTTTGCACTGGCAGGGCCTTATTTCGGTTTTCTGATGTCGGCCAAATTCAAGGGCGATTACAGCATCAGTTCGGACATGTATCCGGAATTAAATGACAGTAATAGTGTGAATGAAGATGCTAAAGACGCTTACAATGGCTTTGATTTCGGATTGACCGTTGGCGGCGGGGCGATCTTCCCCATCACCGATGCTTTGGATATTACCGCCGATGTTCGTTACAACATGGGATTTTCCAACATTGCCGATGATGACGACACCAAATTGCATAATTCGGTCATCGGAATCAATGCAGGAGTTGTTTATAAATTCAATAAATAGCCTGAACGGTTTTAAAAAAACTCTTGGAGCTGTCCCAAATAATGGGGCAGCTTTTTTTGTTATCGGATTTCCCGATCCCTTGCAAACTCTATCATTACTTCAATAAAAGCATCTTATTTGTCCGTGCCGGAATGCCCGGATCGTCCGTACTCAAAGTGTAGAAATAAACTCCATTGTCAACGGGATTTCCCGACTGATCCGTGCCGTCCCAAACGACCGAGTGCCGGCCTTCGGACTGAAATTGCTCAATCAGCGTTTTGATAATCCTGCCCGAGGAATTTAAAATTTGTATTTTGATTTTTCCTGCCTTTTGCAAATCATAGGAAATAACGGCCGATTGTGAAAATGGATTGGGAAAACTCTTTAAATCAAAAGTTGAAATATCTGTCGTATTTTCATCTATTCCAACGATATACTCTGTAAGTATATGTGCTCCATGATTTGTGCAAGCCACAATGTTCAGACAATTGACAAGCGGGTTGATTCCCAAATTATTTACATGCAAATCAGGTATCCAGTCATTATATGGCACCAGTAAGTTCATATCGGGATCCCAGCGATGAACGCCCAAATCATACGAACCGATAAAAACATTGTTGTCAGCATCAATGATTACCGAAGATAATGAATCACTGGAAACATCCACAAACCAATGATCGCCAAAATCATTCGAATGACAGAACACCGTTGATAAATCTTCGTCCGGTGCTATTGCGTAAACTTTGCCGTTACCATCGAATGCCAGGCTGTAAGGAGGTAATAAAGTACTTGTTGAAGGTGTCCACGTATTACCGTAATCCGGTGAAATATAAACTCCGCCGGTGGCTCCAACAACATAATGATTATCGTACCACACAAAAGACTCACACTTTTTCATGTTAAAAAATTCAACCGAAGTAAATGTGATTCCGTCCGCCGATTTCACCATCCCCGTTTCTCCCCCGGCATAATAATGATCATCGGCATTGCAAAAACAGATGAATTCAGGATTGATCATCCATTCCACCACCTCCACCTCATGGGTCGTCAGGTTGAAAGTATAAATGCCGTCCGAATAACTCCCCGCACCAAGGATCAGCAGAAGGGTGTTATCATCAAGTCCCACGGCACCCCATGCGGGAAAGTCATAGGTGACATACGAATTCCAGTTCCCGTTTTCGCTGATGATAATCCCTTCGTTTGTGCATAATACCTGGACAACATTTCCGCCACAATATGCCGTGTTGAAATTGTAAACCTGCACATTAGTGGGCCCGATGCTGTCCCACTGGTAGGCAGAAACGGAAACACCGGCCAGTAATAAACCGGATAAAAGCATAAAAGTTTTCATAATGTCAAGAAATTTAAGTTAATGTTTATATTAAAAAAGGGTCACCTTCCGGCAAACTGTTCCGGAGGTTGTTTTTATCTCGATAAAATATATTCCTTTGGGTTGTCCGTTGAGGTTGATCTCCACCGGTTTATCCGGCTGGTTGTTGGCCTGAAAATGTTTCAGCCGTTGTCCGTGAAAATCATAGACTTTCACTTGCTGTATGCCCTCACCATTGCTTTTGATGTAAAATATTCCATGTGACGGATTGGGATAGACAGCCGGCTCATTCTTACCTGCGGGCTCGCTGGTGGATACCACCGCATCAATTTTCACCTGAAACGGCGTATCGGTCGGCAGCGGTTGTGTTTTTACATAAACGATCCCCAAACGCTCTTCCGGATCATAAAACCATCCGTCGGCAGCCTGGTTAAGCGCTGCAAGCGATGCATATTCATCCAGCGATTGCTCATCCAGCAAAACACCATTGGGATGCTGATGCAGATGCACTTCCAGCCGGTTGGTGCGCAATGCGGGCTTGCCGTTGTAGTTGCCCGCACTCTCTCCCACATCCACCGTAACGATCCCGCCGTTACCAAAAATGGGTCCTTCGCACTCAATCAATGTTTTGGCGTAGGAACCGTAGCGGTATGCCCTGGTCAATCCGTCGTCTTCGTAAAGCTCGAAAGAGGAATAGCCGTTGGGATAAATATCCAGAAAGAGTGTGTCTTTGGGGTATTGCCCGTCGTAAAGCATTTCGGCATACATCGGGATGATGGCACCGGCTTTGATAAACACCGGACATTTGTCGAGTTGGGCAGGGTAATCGTTCAAAAACTGCGGCCCCTCGAAAACAGTACCGTCCCAGTAATCAATGAACTTTCCGGCAGGGAAATAAATGCTGTCGCGATGATAAAATGATTTGTAAACGGGAGCCACCAGCATCCATTCGCCGCTCATAAACTGGTATTGTGTGGTTTTCCCCAATGCCACCTGATCGTCCGGATATTCGAGCACCATGGCTCTTACCGCCGGTGTTCCGTGTTCATAGGCCTCGTTGCAATAGGTGTACATGTAAGGTGTGAGCCGCATTTTCAGTTTCAGGTATTTGCGGCTGATGTTCATCACGTTGGTACCGTAATTCCATGGATGTTTATCGCTGGGAGCCCATCCCGACATGGCATAAAAAACGGGGATGAATGCCTTCCACTGGATATCCCTGGCATAGGAGAGCCCGTTGCCGCCAAAGATGCCGTCGAGGTCGGAGGAGGCGAGGTTGTAGCCCGATAAGCCCGATCCGATGAAGGTAGGAATATGAAACCGGATGTATTCCCATCCGCCGGATTGATCGCCCGACCAGACCACCGAATAACGTTGCGTTCCGGCCCAGCCGCATACCGACCAGACAAATCCCCTTTGGTCGCAATTGTCTTCAATACCGTTGTATGCCGCCTTGCAGGCGTTAAGAGCATTCAGGTATCCCGATCCTACCCATGCCACATCCAGTTTGCAGGCACGTGTGCCGGCCACACCCACTTCCCATGCGATCTGACTCACACCGTTCTCGGTCCACAAACCCGTGTAAAAGCCTCTTTCATGCAGTTGTTCCACCACATAGGGCAATTCGGTATAGCCGCAGCCGTAGCCGTCGTTGGGCAATATCCAGCCGCCGGGCAGGTCGTTTTCGCGGTACTTGTCAGCCACCAGTTCGATGACATCGGGAGTGGTTTGTCCGTTTTTGTTGTAGCAATCGGCATCGCCCAGCTCCAAGCCCCATCGCGGCGGCAGTATGGGCCTTCCCGTCAATTCGGTGTAACCGTCGAGAATCTCTTTTAAAGAAGGGCCGTAAAAATAAAAACAGTCGAAACGATTCTCCCAATGGCTTGCTGCATTCATATCCGGATCACTGAAATCGTATTCTCCGGGCGCAAAGGTATTTCTGAAAGCACCGTACCCTTTGGTGCTCATGTAAAAGGGAACAGGATTGGGAACAGCGCCGTCATCCCAGTTTTGGGTCTCTTTCGAGATTTTGATCTTTGTCCCCTTGTGCGAAAAGTATCCGTTTTGCATGCCGCCACCGTAAAAATACTCGTCGGATGTGGAGTTGAGGTACTGAAATGTCCGCGTACCGTAATCCAGCCCTTGCTGCTCGCTCCAGATCAAGGTTTGATCATCGCTTTCATAAAGGGCAAATTTCAGCGGATTTTTGTAGGCATGAAGGTTGAGCGTTTCCGAGGATATCAGATAATGATCGCCTTCGTCGGAGCAGTTGATGTTGATCAGCGGAAAATCGTAGCTGACCACAATGTTGTCGCCGGCGGGATTGGAAAAATTGCCGTAAGGCGCCAGCCAGATTCGGAACATATCGTTTTTATAAAAGATCACTTTCACCTTTGCGCTGCCGCAAGAGATCAATGCCGTATTGGTGTCGGCTTCAAAGTTTGTAATGTTGCCCAAAACATTCGAATTGCTGACCAGCGTTTTGGTAAGGGTGTCGTTGTTCATGTTCTCATCGTCGGGCAATGCGGTAAAAAACTGAAAATGGTAATTGCCCGAAGTGTTCATGTCGATGGGATCAAATTCCACGTCAACGGTACCATTGGGTTGCAACGGATTGGCTGCGGCCTGAATGGTGACGGTTTGCTGCAGAACGCCTTCGAGGGTATAGCCCACCGTAAAATCTTCGGCAATCTCCTGCATTCCGTAATTTTTAACCCTCACAATCAACGGCTCGGAAGATGAGTAATTATCCGGCGTAACGGCAGGTGCCACAAGGGCTTTGATGCCGGCATCATGATCGGTGTCAATGTAGTAGGTTGCACCGTGAATAACACCATCGAGGTCGCCTTTGGAGTCGTAGCAAATAGTACCCGACCCTTCGTCGAATTTGTAATAATGCAACAGGTCGTCGTAATTCGGATGATCCGGCCCGACCGGCTGGTTGGCATATTGCAGAATCACGTCGTCACTTAAAACGATATCCCAGATGCGCAATTCGTCAATCTTTGCTTTCAGGGAGGCATATTCGGTATTCTTGCTGATCCATTTCATGGGGAAATTGATGGAAGCAGTGACGGAACTTTTAAACACCCCGTTGATATAAAGCCTGGTATGTGTTCCGTCGTTGGTAATCGTGATTTGTATCCATTGGCCGATGGGCGCTACGTAATTGAAAGACCAGTCGGCCACGCCTGCCTGCGTGAAACCGATCTTTGTTCCCCAGTATTGCTCCAGTCTGATGCCGCTGTTGCCGTCAGTGCCCGTGAGCAGGTGCTGGTAATTGTCGGTTTCGTTTTTGTTGGCCATCACTTCGAGTGTCCATGGGGGCGGAATGTCCGTACCGTTCAGCACAACGTGGTCTTCTCCTCCGTCGAAATCAAGCGAATATTGTGCAAATGAAAAACCCGACATGGCAGCGGTGGCCATGAGGAAAAAAAATAATCTTAAAAATGTAAATAATTTACGCATAATATTTCATGGTTTTTGTGAACTTCATTTGTTCAAATAAATCATTTTGGATGTAATCGTTTTTGTTCTTGTCAGCAATTTACAAATATAAACACCGGCAGGAAGATTTCCGGGCGACCAGGTATAAACATGGGTACCGGATTTTAATTTTTTATGTTTCAGAATGATATCCGTTTCAATATTTTTATCATTATAAATGATCAGCGAGATGCGCTCGTTGCCCGGCGTTTCAACAACGATGGTTGTTTTTCCATTAAAAGGATTGGGTTTTGTTTGGAGTGAAACTCCCGCTGCAGCATGGTCGTTGAGTTGCGTAACGGTAAAAACATTTTCGTCGGACCATTCACTCCATTTCAGATTATGATCCCTGTAACGTATTCTCCAGCCGTAATTTACGGTCTGAAAAAAATCAACGGGTAATTTCAACATTGTAATATCCAACCCCAGGTGAAGGTCAACGGGAATATAATCCGGCGGGCCGGAATCTCCGTAAACATCCTTTTCATCCGTTATCCTGTCAAGTACCGGCGTTGAATAATTACCCGGCATATCGCTGATTTGTATTTGTGAAGTCATCAACGAATCAACACCGCCAAATTCCGAACCCTGAAAGATCACCGTGTCGTTTACGATGACAGGATCAAGTGCCGACGGCTTGTCAGGCTTGGGCTGATCCCGTTTGCAATACCATTGATCAACCAATTCGTTGTCGCGTATTTTGTCGGGATTACCAAGGCTGAACGTTCGGGCGGTATAAGATTTGTCGCTGACATCCACATCAACAATGGAATAATCGTACTGGTCGAGCGACAAAAATATTTCGTCATAATCCTGCTGATTGGCATACATCCCCCACCTGTCGAGCGGAGCGCCTCCTCCGCCGGAGAGGACAATGTGCATGTCGTTTGTATGCTGCGGATTAGCGGCATCCAGACTAACTGTCCCATGTTCGTAAGCATGCGTATGACCGTAAAAAAGCATGGCGGGCCTGGAATAATTCTGCAACAAAGGGATGATCTCATTCTGGATGTAATCCGTATTTCCGTCCGGCCATACTTCGGAATGTCCCGGATGATGGCAAAATGTAATGACAAAATCAATTCCCGGGTCGGTTTCGCAGGAGTCAAGAATATGTTCAAACCATTGCGTTTGTGCAGGGATTCTGTACGGGACGTTCGAATTCAGCGCCACAAACTGACAATCCCCGTAACGGAAAGCGTAAAACTTCTCGTTATAAGTACTTGGCGGTTGATAAGGAGCCCCGGTGAGCTCTTCGTATTTCATGTATTTGTAATAAATCGGATTTTCCGCTTCGTGATTTCCGATGGAAACATAAAAAGGCACTTTATCCGTCAGATTGGAATAGGGCAGAAAATAGTGGTTGAGGTACTGGTTGATCACACCTCCCGATTCAACAATGTCGCCCACATTAATGACAAAGTCAACTTCATTTTGCCAGGCAGTACCGTAATCCGCCGTAAGCTGCTCTTCGATGACGGTTGAAATGGTATGCACCGTGTAAGGATCCGATCGTGTATCTCCCAACAAAACAAACCGCACATGGGCATCCGCCGTTCCCTGAAGTTTTTGCGTCCTGAAGCTGCTGATATCCGAAGTGTCGCCGCCGCTGATGCAACGGTAAAAATATTCGATATCCGGTTCCAGACCGGTCAGATGAACCGTGTGCCAAATTTTGCCTGATATGTTCTCATAGCTGCCTTCCGTCTGCTGGCCAAGGGTGGTATCGGTACCATATTCCACCACAGTTGATGATAGATTCACCGAATGCCAGCAAATGTATGCAGAGCTGTCGGTAACCGTTTGCAGATAAGCATTCATCCAGTCAACGGGAGGCGGCGGGAAAGTATGGCCGTAACCGCCAAGCTCCAGCACTTCATCGGCGTTGACGGGATAATCGAATATGGCACAGGCGGCGATATCAAATTCATTATCCTCCCCGTTATCGTCCCAAAACCAATGGAAATACGGATCAAGTGAATACCGTCCGTCAATGGGTTGGCTGACCCCTTCCAGAATGAGATGGCCGTCAATGTAATAATTAAAACTGTTTCCCAGATCAACGGAAATGACAAGCCGGTACCATTCGCCGGGAATCATCACACAATAGGAATATCCCGTTTCGGTAATTCCTACATGACCGCCCGGATTAATAAAGACCTCCCCGTCGTTGGAATTGGTCATATTGGTTTGGTAAAAACAGTAATACTGTCCTGTTTGCGGAATCTTAAAATCGACGACCAGCGAATATTCGTTCACAAAGTTGCCGCCACCGTTTGGCTCGATCTGATGGGTACATTTATAATGATCCCCCACTCCTACTCTTGTGGCTCCGTCGTCCGGCGAAGGTCCCGGCACAGCCTGATCCGAGCCGAACAATTCAAGGTCAAGGCCTACCACGGCATGGGTAAGGTCAAGCGAGTCGTCAAAATTCCAGTAACCTACCATCCCCGGCCATTGTGAAGGATCGATGGTCTGTGAATTGACCGTTAGGGTTGCCACAACCGACAGTAATACAAAAAGTAATGCTTTTCTCATATAATTTCCAATTACTTAATAGTGATGATTTTATTTGTAAAAGTAAAAAAAATTAATTGTCCGGACTAAAC
>JAOZMX010000130.1 GCA_029934065.1 Bacteroidales bacterium | reverse complement strand
GAAAACTCCTGTATGCCGATCGGTAGATTTTTCATCCTAAAATTATTTTTAGCAAATTTACATTAAAAATCTCATTTTAATCCAAATTTATCAGGATCATACGACTGAAAAAAACTTTCCGTTCGCTCATTACCGGAGTGCCTCCGCCGATTTTTCGATTTTTCTCTTCAACACATCGTCGTAGCGATTGATCTTTAACATACGGTAAATTTGCAATGCTTCGGAATAATCGGATAATGCTTTAAGAAAATTTTCTTCTCCGAATTTTGTGTCGCCCTGCTCAAAACAAAGCCACGCCAGTTTTTCGTATGCATCCAGTGTGTATCCGTTGGTGACAATAAAACCTTGATTGGCTTGTTGAAAAGTCTCGGCCTTTTTGATGTAGCGGCCGGCCATGTCGGTGTTCCCGGCATCCATGGCTTTTTGAGCCACCCGCAGGTAGGCATCGTAGATTCCCCATTTGGCCGTTGAAAGTTTATGGTAAACCGTTAAAGCTCCGTTCTCATCCCCGGTAAAACCGCAAACACTTTCTGCGCTTTTGAGCAAAACCACAGCTTCATGGTATTTTTCCAGCGACATCAAACTGTCGGCACTGCGAATGTAGCTGTCCGTCAGAATCTCCCAAAACAACTTCAGGTTTACGGATCCTTCAAAAACGCCGTTAGCCTTCACGTCGAAATCTTCCGGTGAATGCTCCGCATCAAAAAAGGTGGCAAGCCTGCGGTAAACCGAATCGAAATAAAAAGTCTGCCGGTCAAGCTCGTGCAAATAACCCAGTTGCAGCGCAACCAGCGTATCGGTTGTTGCAGCCAGCATTTGTTTGTTTGCAACGGCCACGGATTTAGCGGCTTTTTGGGCAATCAAAGTATTGAATCGCCGTAACCTGGAATTCAGCTTTTTCAGATTGTCCTGCAAAAAGATGGTATGTTGCTGTGGAATTTCAAAATCAATATTTTTCAGCATCGTGTGTGTCAGTTTAACATACCGCTCCAAATCACATACCTTTAAGATGCACGACAAGAGATTCTCCGAATTTTCAGGGTCGCACTTATCGGCTTTTTTAAGTTGAAATTCCGACAGCCGGCTAACGGCAAGGTAATCGTTGATGGCCGAAATCCTCGTCTCGAATCTATTGATATCTCTGCCGGTAAATCCCGAACTGACACCGGATACCACATAGGTCAACTCTTCTGCATCACTTGTCGTAAAAGGCTCCAGTGTGTCAATCCTTACCCGGCCGGGACGAACGTTTTCGACCAGGTAACCGGCAATGGTATCCTCCTTTGAAACCGCATTAATCCGGTAAGCAAAATGACCCGGCACCAACACATCTTTCAAACCGAATTCTTTGTAAAAGACATCTCCCGAAACATCGGCAACATTTAAATTGCTGCGCACCACCAACATCTTTTCATCCTTCCGGATGATTTGTATTTTCAGGTCGAAGGTTTCAATAATGCGGGTTTTTTGCAAATTCAAAAAATTATACCTCGCAATTTCCTTGATCATAAAATTATCCGGCGAAGGCTCTTGTTCGGGAATGAAACGGAAAACCACCGACGAGCGCACGGAAACATTTGCCGTATCCTGCGCAACAATCCGCAGCATCATCAGAATAAACAAGGTGGTTATGATTTGCTTTAATGCCATATTTTTCAACAAAAGGCTGCAAAAATACGATTGTGAATTAAAATGCATAACTCGTCGTTAAATAAGATTTGTAAATTTTGTTATTTTGCATTGAAATAAAAAAACAAGATACCATGAACGTACTGCTACTGGGCGGGGGCGGCCGCGAGCATGCTTTGGCTTGGAAAATCGCACAAAGCCCCGAACTTTCGAAACTTTACATTGCTCCCGGAAATGCCGGAACATTGGAACACGGCGAAAACATCGCGCTTGATCTTAATGATTTTGAGCAGGTCGGACGTTTTGCGCTTGCTAATGATATTGATATGATTGTTGTCGGACCTGAAGCTCCTTTGGTCGGAGGGATACGCGATTATTTCGAAAGTCAGGACCAATTGAGCCGGGTCACGGTAATCGGCCCCGGTAAGCAGGGTGCCATGCTGGAAGGGAGCAAGGATTTTGCAAAGGCCTTTATGAAAAAACACAATATTCCCACGGCAGCCTATCAAACTTTCGGCAAAGGAGAGACCGAAAAGGGAATGGCTTTTCTCGGCACCCTCGAACCACCTTACGTGCTCAAAGCCGACGGCCTGGCGGCCGGAAAAGGGGTGATCATCTCAGAAGACCCGGAACATGCAAAAGAAACACTTGTGGAAATGCTTGACCACGGGCAATTCGGTGAGGCAAGCCGGAAAGTCGTCATCGAAGAGTTCCTGAAAGGTATCGAAGTTTCGGTATTTGTGCTTACCGACGGAGAATACTACCTGATACTGCCCGAGGCCAAGGAATACAAACGCATCGGAGAAGGCGACACGGGGCCGAATACGGGAGGTATGGGATCCGTTTCACCCGTACCTTTTGCCGACAAGGTTTTTATGCAAAAAGTGGAAGAACGCATCATCAAACCCACCATCGAAGGCCTGATCCGGTCGGACATACGCTATCAGGGATTCATCTTTTTCGGGTTGATGAATGTCGGCGGCGACCCGTATGTGATTGAATACAACTGCCGCATGGGCGACCCCGAAGCCGAAGCGGTGATCCCGCGGATCAAATCCGATCTGCTGACATTATTCAAAGCTCTTAAAGATCAGTCATTAGATAAACATTCGCTGGAGATCAGCAGCAAAACGGCAGCATCCGTGTTTCTCGTGTCGGGCGGTTATCCGGGAAGCTACGAAAAAGGGAAAATCATCACCGGAACGGAAAGAGTCACCGACAGCATTATTTTTCATGCCGGCACTCAAATCAAGGACGGCAAAATTGTTACTTCCGGCGGAAGGGTCATTGCCGTTACCTCTTTCGGCAAAAATATCCGGGATGCTTTGTCGATTTCCTACCGGAATGCACAACAAATCGATTTCGAAGGAAAATATTACCGAAGCGATCTCGGAAAAGACCTGATGTAATAAGATCGGGCAAGGGCGGATTTCGGAAACAAAGAAATTAATTCACACAAAGTTTATGTTCATCCGGTTTTTCAGCAAGAAGTTTTTCATCCAGTATGCGGTTTTATTTCTGCTCACCATCATCCTCTGGGGTGATGATCTGCTCAACCCTTCGGAAATACATGTTAATGCAGGCGGTGACGACATTTTCGGCTTTTTCGGTTTTTTAAATACACACCCGCTGTACATTGTGATTCTTTCGATATTGCTATTGTACATTCAGGCCGTGGTGCTTAATCAGGTGTTTGAAAATCACCGGCTGACCGAGCGCAATCACTTATTAACGGCGGCAATTTATGTAATAACTTTGAGCAGCAATTCAGACCTGACACAACCCCTCGGCATCCTGATCACCAATTTTATCCTTATCATCCTGTTGAACATTGTACTGAATATTTACGGACGGAAAGAACCTTTTCGCCACGTTTTCGATGCCGGATTTTTAATAGGTCTCGCCTCAATGATCTATTTTCCGGTCGTTTATTTCATCCTTTTTGTCTGGATCGCACTGATGCTTTATCAGATATTCACCTGGCGCGAATGGGTCATCCCCGTTATCGGGCTTTCAATCCCATATCTTTTTGCGGGAACGTATTTTTTCTGGAAAGATTCATTGACGCTTGAGTTGTCCCATTTAAGCACACCGTTCACAAGGTTCAGTCCGCTCTTTTTCGAAAGCACCGTTTATTTTTACCTATTTTCGGGGTTGATCATCCTGTTGATCCTCATATCCCTGAATCATGCACTTCGTGAACAAAGAAAAAGCACCATTCCCGTCCGGAAAAAAACAGGTGTTTTGTTTGCTTTTCTCTTCATTGCGCTGATGTCGGGATTTTTCTCGGGAGAGATACTGATGCGGTATCTGCTGATCACATTTATTCCCGTCTCCATGTTCATTGCACAATATTTTACGGGATTGAGGAAGGTGTTTGTGATGGATATGATCGTGATGGCTATGCTCATCATTATGCTGGCTGATAAATACCTTCAATTTGTTTGATATGTTAAAACCGGCAATCACCAAAGATAAAATTGAAGCGGGATGCGACGAGGCCGGCAGGGGTTGTCTGGCAGGGCCCGTTTTTGCCGCTGCGGTAATCTTACCGCGTAGTTTCAAGAACGAATTGCTGAACGACTCGAAAAAACTTTCTGAAAAACACCGGGACACTCTGCGCACGATCATCGAACACGAAGCCGTGGCATGGGCTGTGGCAAGTGTGGCGCCGGCAGAGATCGACGAGATCAACATTCTGAACGCCTCGTTTCTCGCCATGCACAGGGCCGTTGCGCAACTTTCGGTAACGCCGGAACTCCTGCTTATCGACGGAAACCGCTTCACGCCTTATCCTCACATCCCTCATCAATGCATCATCAGGGGCGACGGTAAGGTGATGTCGATTGCCGCCGCTTCGATTCTGGCCAAAACACACCGGGACGAATACATGAAAACCATTCACAATCTTCATCCCGAGTACAACTGGAAACAAAACAAAGGCTATCCCACCAAAGCCCATCGCAGTGCCATCAGCCGCTTCGGCATCACTCCTTACCACCGTTTGAGTTTCAACCTCAACGAACAAACCAAACTGCATTTTCCGCAGGAATAGAGGGAGGGTAAAAAAATGACTTTTGTTTGAAGGAATACAATTTGATTTTATTCAATTAAAACCTTCCCAAGAGATAAAACACATATTGGGGTTGTTGCTTTGGGCTATTTTTTTATCTTTGCTCCTGATAAAAAACACGCACTCAGCACAGCCACATAGAATATGGATCATCATAAAGAGAAGAAATTCATTAAATTGCCCAAATATCCCGGCGGGAAACCTGCGTTTCAGGAGTTTATCCGCAAAAACCTGCGGTATCCCAGGGAGGCCGCAAAGAACAAAATCGAGGGAACGGTTTATGTAAAATACAAAGTGGACGGTTTGGGCAGAGTGATCGATGTGAAAATCACCAAAAGTCTGGGATACGGTTGCGACGAAGAGGCCGAAAGGGTGGTAAGACTGCTGAAGTACGAAAAAGCAAAAAACCGCGGTTTGCGCGTGGTGGCGACAATGCGGACACGAATCAATTTCAAACTCCCCGAAATTAAAGTTCAATACCAATACAAAAAGGAAAAAAAGACCCCCGAAAAAACCGATAACGAAAAAGACACAGGCACTACTTACGGATACACAATAACTTATTGATCTGTTTGCCCAGCTTTCGATGTTGAAGTGAAAATTATTCGATTCTATTTTAGTATAATCATTATCAAACATTGAATTTATGAAAACAAACAGCAAAACGACAATCAACAAAAAGTCATTGATTGCCGGTTTTTCGGGAAATATTCTCGAATGGTACGACTTCACTGTTTACGGTTTTTTTGCCACCGTGATCGGGACGCAGTTTTTTCCCGAATCGGACAAAGTAGTACAATTGATATCTTCGTTCGGAGTTTTTGCCGCAGGATACCTCGTGCGACCGTTGGGGGGCGTTATCTTCGGACTGATCGGCGACAAACAGGGGCGCAAAAAAGCACTTGTGTTCTCCGTGATCATGATGGCGGTTTCCACAACACTCATCGCCTTTTTGCCGGTATATGCCAACATAGGCTGGTATTCGGCTTTGTTGTTGATCCTTTTACGGTTATTGCAGGGATTTTCCGTTGGCGGTGAATTCACCGGAGCCATCTCGTTTCTTGTGGAGACCGCTCCCGAGGGCAAACGCGGCTTTTACGGAAGCTGGACCACCTTCGGAGTGTTCGGAGGCATCCTTCTCGGCTCGGGAATCGCAACGCTCATCACATCAATCCTCACCAAAGAACAACTGCACGATTTCGGTTGGCGTATCCCTTTCCTGATGGGTGTGGTGATAGGTTTCGTCGGGTATTTTCTGAGGAAAAGCATGAATGACGATTATTACGAGGAGATAAAAAAGGAAAAGCAAATCGTTAAAAACCCGCTTTTAACATTCTGGAAGGAATACAGGATGCAAGCCGTAAGGCTGATTCTGATCAGTTGGGCTTTCGGTGTTTCGGTCTATTTGTTATTTATCTTTCTTCCTTCATATCTGCATACCTTCCACGGCGTAAAGCTGAGCAATGCATTATCGGCCCATACGATCACCATTGCCGTTCTCATGCTGATCATTCCGTTTTTCGGTTACCTGACGGATAAAATTGGCCGTAAAGCATTGTTGCTGGGAGCGCTCACAGGTTTCATCGTCTTCACTTACCCGCTTTTTGCACTGATGTTTAAAAACACTTACCTGGCCATTTTGGCGGCAATGCTTGCCTTCGCCATTTTCGAAGCAATGTTTCAGGCGGTGATGCCCGTTATGATGACGGAGATGTTCCCGGCACACGTGAGGTACACCGGGCTGTCGGTGAGTTACAACATCTCATTGGCTCTGTTCGGCGGTACGGCACCCGTATTCAGCACATGGCTCGTCAAGGTCAGCGGCGGAAACGTGTGGATGCCGGCATATTATCTGATCTTCACCTGCATCATCGCACTGATCACGGTATTTTTCATACCCGAGACATATCAAAAGAAACTGGATTAGAAATCCGGAAATTAACGGGG
This sequence comes from Bacteroidales bacterium, assembly GCA_029934065.1. Taxonomy (GTDB): domain Bacteria; phylum Bacteroidota; class Bacteroidia; order Bacteroidales; family 4484-276; genus 4484-276. Next base: position 3,752 of record JAOZMX010000130.1, on the reverse strand, counting down.
TTATTTGATGATCACCGATTTCACGCCGCCGGTCTCGGGATAGAAATCCGCTTTGAAATTCCTGTCTTGCAGGTTTCGCACAACGCCGGCCTGATTGACGGTAACTCTTTCATCGGCCAGTATTTCGCCGTCCCAATCCACCGTAATGCGGCATGTTGCTGGGATGCGATAGAATATTCCGCTTTGTTCATCCTCTTTTGCATCGGAGCCTGGGAATTTTCCCAACACTTCCGCGAGGCCTTGTCCTGTTGCTTTGATCATCACCTTTTCGCCAGTGGAACTGCCCGCCTCGGTCAATCCGGTGCTGTTGGAAAAATTGAACAGGGTATGGGCTTTGGATAGCTCATCAACAGCCGGGGTGTAGTAAAAAGTATAGCTGTTGTACGTCGTGAAGACCTTTCCCCTGAAAAGTGCCATGATCTCGTTTTCAAGGGTTTTCAGTTGCTTGTCCATGTATTCCACCGCCTCGGCCGGATAGGCGGTCTCCTGATATCCCGTCAAAAGCTTATACCTGTCTTCCCTTATCTTTCCCAGCTTATTCAACATTTCAACGGCAAGCTCTTTACCGGTTTTTTGAATGATGCGGCTCCGGTAAAATACCTGCTCCGTCACAATGGTATCCACCACAGCCCTTCGGATGATTGTATCCACTTTGGTTCTGACCTTTCCGTCAATAAAAAACGCCGGTGATTTTACTTTGCCGTCAGCACCAATAAATTCCTCCACCGTTTCCGTTTCTTTTTCTTGCGACAGCTCTTGATCCATATTGTTTGCCGACAGCAGAAATCCCGCCCGGTTCAATTGTACCGTCAATGTTTTCATCTCCTTGGAGGATGTTCCCCGGGGCTCGATAAAATAAATCTGTCCGGGATCGGGCTCGGTAAATGTGCCGATCTGTACATCTTCCATCTCGTAAGTCGTGTAATCGTATTTTACGGCATCGTCGATACCGAAAAACTCTTCGGCATATTCCGACAAGGGCCCTTTAAGGTGTTTTTGCGTGCTGACGGTAACATCAACCTGCACAACTGTCCGGGGAAGGATGTAAAAGACTCCTTTACCGTCCGGCTTGTCCGCTCCGATTTCAACATGCGTTACCTTTACCTGGCCGGAGACCTGAATGACCGGAATAACAAGCAAAGCAACAATTAATCGAAAATATTTTTTCATATCGCTATCTTTTTTAATCAATTCAACAATTCAACACTGCTATTTCAGGAACAGCAACTCCCTGTATTTGGGTAACGGCCAAAGCTTGTCGTCCACAAGCAGTTCCAGTTTGTCGACATGGTACCGGATCACCTCAAAATAGGGAAGTACATTTTTGTTGTAATAGAGCGCTTTTTCCTGATTGTCTTTCATCTTATTGGCAATTTTTCGTTGCCCGATCATTTTGTTGACGTTTTCCTTGATCTCGGTGATGTGCTCGGAAATATCCTTGATGGACTGCACCTGATTTTTCGACAGCTTGACAAAAGTCTTGTTATCCAGCACCTCTTTCAGTCCTTTCACGTTTTCGATCAGGATGTTCTGATACTGGATGGCAACCGGAACGATGTGGTTGGTGGCAAGGTCGCCCATTACCCGCGCTTCGATCTGAATCTGCTGGGCGTATTTTTCCATCTTGATCTGATGGCGTGCTTCCATCTCGCGGCGGTTAAGTACCTTATGTTTCTCGTAAAGCCGGACGGTTTTATCGTTGAACGACTTGATGAGTGCTTCGGGAGTTGATTTGATATTGGAGAGCCCGCGTTTGGCAGCTTCCTCCTCCCATGCTTTGCTGTACGAGTTGCCTTCAAACAAAATGGGCTTGCTTTCTTTAACATAGCGGCGCAAGACCTGCAATACGGCATTTTCTTTCTTCACCTTTTTGCGTATCAGTCCGTCCACCTCTTTTTTGAATTGCACAAGCTGGTCGGCCAGGATCAGGTTGAGCGGTGTCATGGCTTTGGAACAGGTGGCCGACGACCCCACGGCTCTGAACTCGAATTTGTTTCCCGTAAAGGCAAACGGAGAGGTGCGGTTCCGGTCGGTATTGTCGAGCAATATCTCCGGTATTTTCGGAATGTTCAGGTTGAGTTCCGAATTGTTGTTGTGGTTGATCTTGCCCTGCTCTTCCAGTTCGTTGAGCACCTTGGTTAGTTGCGTGCCGATAAAGGCCGAGATGATGGCCGGCGGCGCTTCGTTGGCGCCCAGCCTGTGGTCGTTGCCCGGCGTGGCGATGGCTGCCCTGATGAGGTCGGCGTGGGTATGCAGCGCCTTGAGGATGTTGACAAGATAGGTTAAAAAACGAAGGTTGGAGTTGCTGTCTTTACCCGGCGACAACAGGTTCACGCCCGTGTCGGTCATCAGCGACCAGTTGTTGTGCTTGCCCGAGCCGTTCACCCTGGCATAGGGCTTTTCGTGAAGCAGCACCGTAAAATCGTGCCGGTTGGCAATGCGTTTGATCAGGTGCATCAGCAGTTGATTGTGGTCAACGGCAAGGTTGGCCTCCTCAAATACCGGAGCACACTCAAACTGGTTCGGAGCCACTTCGTTGTGTCTGGTCTTCACCGGTATTCCCAGCCTGTGGGCTTCGTATTCGAACTCTTTCATAAACTCCATCACCCTTTCGGGGATGGTGCCGAAATAGTGGTCGGACAACTGCTGATCCTTGGCCGAGGCATGCCCGAACACCGTTCGTCCCGTGAGTACCAGGTCGGGGCGGGCCATGAACAAAGCCGTATCCACCAGAAAATACTCCTGCTCCCAGCCGAGGGTGGCAATCACTTTACCCACATCTTTGTTGAAATATTTGCATACGTCAACAGCCGCCTTGTCGATGGCGCTCAAGGCTTTCAGCAGCGGTGTCTTGAAATCGAGTGCCTCGCCGGTGTAGGAAACAAAGATCGTGGGAATACAAAGCGTGTTGTCGAGGATAAAGGCCGGCGAAGTGGGGTCCCATGCCGTATAGCCGCGGGCTTCGAAGGTGTTGCGGATACCGCCGCTGGGAAAGCTCGACGCATCGGGCTCCTGCTGGATCAGCTCCGTGCCCTGAAAGTTCTCGATGGCCTTGCCGCCGTCAATGGGATTGATAAAGGCATCGTGCTTTTCGGCCGTGGTGCCCGTCAACGGGTGAAACCAGTGTGTGTAGTGCGTACATCCCTTGCCGATGGCCCACGCTTTCATGGAGGCGGCGATCTGATCGGCGATCTTCCGGTCGATCTTCTCCCCGTAGTTGACGGCATTCATCACCTTTTCGTAAGCCTCGGCGGTCAGATACTCGCGCATGGCCGTGTCGCCAAAGGTCAGTTCGCCGAAATAATCGGATATCTTTCCGCGGGGAACGGCGTTTTCCCTTGCCTTCCGCTCCGTAATGATCTCAAGTGCTTTGATCCTGAACATAACTGTTTGATACTTTTTATTTCCGGTAAAACATTAATGCTGCGAAAATAGATAATTTCATTTTACCACGGGATTTTTAACCGGATAACTTATTCACAGCCGCCACCCGGGTGAAAGAACGGCAAAAATAACAAGCCGGAGCAGGGTTTAAGATTTTGTTTGAAAAAATTTGGAAACGATCGGTTTCTTTAATATTATTGCACCATCAAACAAATTAAAATAAAAATGCAAAACAAAACAATCCTGAATGCTGTTTTGCAACACAAGGTAAAAACAGATATGGCCGGATTCAAAAAAACCACAGGCGGGATTTATTTTGATAGTGGTTAAAAAAAGTACGTTTATTCCTCCGATTTGGTGGAATATTT
>JAOZMX010000129.1:6012-10497 GCA_029934065.1 Bacteroidales bacterium | reverse complement strand
AAACCCCGAACGCCCGAAGGGCAAACGCTGAACGCCCGAAGGGCAAACCCCGAACGCCGAACGCCGAACGCCCGAAGGGCAAACCCCGAACGCCCGAAGGGCAAACCCCGAACGCCCGAAGGGCAAACGCTGAACGCCCGAAGGGCAAACCCCGAACCCATAACTTTAAATTGTCAAATGGTGCAAGAACATTATTGGGAAGGCCCTGTTTTTATCAAAATAAAAGCGGGAAGATTTTTTCAACCCGTTGTTAATGAAGGTTGAAAAAATCTTCCCGCTAAAGAAAGATATTTTTTATCCTATTTTCCTATTTCTTCCCGTTCGCGTTGTTGCACTCCCTGTGCATCAATCACTGCCACCATTACCATATTGATGATCTCGGTGACGCTGCTTCCCATTTGGAGGATATGTACCGACTTGTTCAGTCCGTTAAGGATCGGGCCGATGATATCCATTTCGCCCATTTCACGCATGAGTTTATATGCGATGTTTCCTGCCGTCAGATACGGAAAGATCAGGGTGTTGGCAGGGCCGCCTTTTAGTTTCGAGAAGGGAAAATATTCATCAATCAGCTCCGGATTGAGTGCCACATTGGCCTGAATGTCGCCGTCCACGATCAATTCGGGATGGTCGTGATGCAAAATGCTCACGGCGTCTTTTACCATGTTGGGTATTCTGCCGGGATTGGAACCGAAATTGGAGTACGACAACAATGCAATACGCGGTTCCAGCTTGAATTGCTTAACGGCATAGGCTGTTTGGAGCGTAATTTCCACCAGCTGTTCAGCGGTTGGATTTTTGTTCACCGTACAATCGGAGAAGAATACCGGGCCGGACTTGGTGTTGATGATGTACATTCCCGAAACCAGCGACGTTCCTTTCTTTTTGCCCACAATTTCGATGGCGGGATTGATGGTGTCCGGATAATTATTGGTCAGTCCCGATACCATTGCGTCGGCATATCCCGTTTCGATCAGCATGGGAGCATAATAGTTCCGGTGGATCATCCGGGTTAATGCGGATTGATAGGTAATGCCGTTGCGTTGTCCTTTTTCAAAAAGATATTGAGCAAATTGTTGTCTTCGTCCCGTTTCTTTTTCGGTTCGGGGATCGATGATCTCAACGCCTTCAATTTCAAGCTCATTCTCTTTAATTAGTTTTTTGATGAGGCTTTCGTTCCCCAACAGGATAGGTGTTGCAATTTTTTGATTGAGGACAAATTCAGCAGCTTTGAGCATTTTGTAGCTTTCGCCGTCGGCAAAAACCACCCGTTTGGGATCTTTTTGTGTGCGGAATCTGATCTGACGAATCAGCGGGTTGGAGATGCCCATCTTTTTCACCAGGTATTCACGATAGGCAGTCCAGTCGGTGATGGGCTTTTTGGCCACGCCGGATTCCATGGCGGCTTTGGCCACTGCTGGGGCAAGCCGTGTGATCAGCCGCGGGTCGAAAGGTTTTGGAATGATATAATCCCTTCCGAACGAAAAATTGGTGGCATGGTAGGCAATGTTAACTTCGTCGGGAACAGGTTCCGTGGCAAGGTCGGCCAATGCTTTGGATGCAGCCAGCTTCATCTCGTCGTTGATCCTTGTGGCTTTTACATCCAATGCTCCCCGGAAAATAAACGGAAAGCCCAGTACATTATTGATTTGATTGGGATAGTCGCTCCTTCCCGTGGCCATGATCACATCCTTCCTGGCGGCCATTGCTTCTTCGTAGGTGATCTCGGGATCGGGATTGGCCAGCGCAAAAACGATGGGGTCTTTTGCCATTTTCAGCAAATACTCTTTCTTCAGTACACCACTAACCGACAATCCGAGAAACATATCCGCACCTTCAACGGCTTCTTCAAGGGTATGTACATCGCGGTCGGTAATATATTGTTTTTTGATGTCGTTCAGATCGGTGCGATCGCGATGCAAAACACCACGACTGTCGAGCATGACGATGTTTTCGGGACGGGCTCCCAGTTTGATGTAAAGCCGGGTACACGATACTGCCGCAGCACCGGCTCCGTTCACCACGATCTTAAGGTCTTCAATCTTTTTGCCGTTCAACTTCAGGGCGTTGATCAATCCGGCAGCCGTGATAATGGCCGTGCCATGCTGATCGTCGTGCATTACCGGAATGTTTACAGCTTCCTGTATCTTTCGCTCGATTTCAAAACACTCCGGTGCTTTGATGTCTTCAAGGTTGATGCCCCCGAATGTGGGAGAGATGGCAACTACCGTATCAATGAACTTCTGCGGGTCTTTTGCGTCAACTTCAATGTCGAAAACATCAACATCCGCAAAAATCTTGAACAAAAGACCTTTGCCTTCCATAACCGGTTTTCCGGCCAGTGGTCCGATGTCGCCAAGTCCCAGCACAGCCGTGCCATTTGAAATAACAGCCACAAGGTTGCCTTTGGCCGTGTATTTATATACGTCCTCCGGATTTTCTTTGATTTTCAGACACGGGTCGGCTACTCCCGGCGAATAGGCCAAAGAAAGATCACGTTTGGTGGAATAAGGTTTGGTGGGGATCACTTCGATCTTTCCCGGACGCCCCTCGGCATGATATGTCAGGGCATCTTTTCTGAATAATTTGTCCAGCATTTTTTTACTGTTTTTTATTGTGAATTTATTAACAGCGCAAAGGTATTGATATTATTTAAATACAAAAACAGATTTTTTTTCAGGTTCAATCGATTTGTGTCATTAGAAATGGTGTAATATTCGGATATTCAATATTGTAACAAGGGTTAGGGGAGGGGGTTGTTAAATCTTTGCGTTTGATATTGTAATGTTCCCGGCTTGATTAACTTTGCAGCAAAATTCAAACAATAAAACAAATGACCAAACGAGCAGTAAGTATGATGATCTTTTTGGCGGTACTCGGTTCGACGGGTTACGCACAATTCGACCGCTATTTTTACAATCGCACCATGCGCATTGATTATTACCATGCCGGAAATCACGACGAAGAATTTTATTTCTACGACGAGACGTTGTCGGAACCTTACTGGGGCGGATCAAAGATAAATCTGATCGACACGCTCAAATATGGAAAGTATTTTTTTGAAGTGGTGGATACGGCAGAAGACCAAGTGATTTATTCGAGGGGGTATTCTACATTGTTCGGCGAATGGCAAACCACCGACGAATCCAAACAAACCTATCGAACATTATCGGAGTCCGTGGTATTTCCGTTTCCCAAAGAAAATGTCAGGGTGGATTTTTATTCCCGCAACCGGAAAGGTATTTTTGAAAAAAAATTCGAATATTTTGTTGATGTCAACAGCTATTTTATCAAAACGGAACGCCGTCTCGAATACCCCTATTTTGAAGTCCGGGTTACGGGCGATGCATCGAAAAAAGTGGACATTGTCATCCTGCCGGAAGGATATACCGAACAAGATATGGGCCGGTTTATTAAAGATTGTAGCGAGTTTGCTGACCATCTTTTCTCATTTGCTCCTTACAGCGAAAACAAAGACCGGTTCAACATCTACGGCGTACTGGCGCCTTCGCCCGAAAAAGGCAGTGATATTCCTGCCGACAGCGTCTGGCAAAAGACTTTGCTCAACACTTCGTTTTACACCTTCGACAGCGAAAGATATTGCATGACCACCGACAACAAAAGTGTGCGGGACATGGCGGCCAATGCTCCCTACGACCAGATCTATATTCTTGTCAATTCTGAAAAGTACGGTGGCGGAGCCATCTACAATTACTACTCGGTTTCGGTAAACAGCAATGCCAAAGCGGCAAAGATTTTCGTGCATGAGTTCGGCCATGGATTCGCCGGTCTTGGTGATGAATATTACACAAGCAATGTGTCTTACAACGATTTTTATCCCCTTGATGTGGAACCATGGGAACCCAATTTGACAACTTTGGTTGATTTCGACAGGAAATGGAAACACCTTTTAAAAAAGAATACCCCCATTCCCACACCTCCAACGAAAAAATACATCGGCAAAACGGGAGTTTTTGAAGGAGGAGGCTATGTTGCCAAAGGAGTTTACCGCCCGGCGTACGATTGTCTGATGAAAACTTTTGACGGGAATAAATTTTGTGCAGCCTGCTCCGAGGCCATCCAAAAAATGATTGACTTTTACAGCGAGTGAAATTGACGGATTTTGTAAGGTGGATAAATGAGAAATATTTGACCGATAAGCTATTTTTGCGGTTGTTTTGTGGGTAGGAATGCGGCAAGGAGGAAAGGTGGCAATGCGGCAAGGAAGAAAGGTGGCAATGCGGCAAGGAAAGAAGGTAGCAATGCGGTAAGGAAGAAAGGTGGCAATGCGGCAAGGAGGAAATGATTATGAAAGAACCCAACATTACAGCATTAATACTTTACAGCATTACAGCATTTAAAAACAGTGCGGCAAGGAAAAAAGAAAGGGATTTGGCAAAGTGTGGAGTACATCATGAAAAATCAATCATTAAATCATTACAGCATTAATACCTTACAGCATTACAGCATTCAAAAAAAATAGAA
>JAOZMX010000129.1:0-5912 GCA_029934065.1 Bacteroidales bacterium | reverse complement strand
TAAATCATTACAGCATTAATACCTTACAGCATTACAGCATTCAAAAAAAATAGAAAAACCATGATCAAGCATTTATCAGAATTAGTAGAAGCAGCAAGAAACAAAAGAACAAGAAAACTCGTGTTGGCAGCCGCCGGAGATGAGGATGCGTTGCTCGCCATTAAAAACGCCACAAACCAGGGGATCATCGAGCCGATACTGGTGGGCGACATGGCCAAGATCAAATCCATCAGTAAAAGGATAAATTTCGATATCGGAAAATTTGAGGCCTATGACGAAGAAGACAAGATAAAGGCTTCGGTACAGGCAACAAAAATCATCAAAGAAGGTAATGCCGAGTTGTTGATGAAAGGAAATGTGGGGACGGGCACTTTATTGAAAGCCGTTTTGGATAAAGAATACGGTTTGAGGAAAGGAGCAACCTTAAGCCATGTGGCGGTATTTGAATCGCCCTATTACCACAAATTGCTCGGTGTTACGGATGCGGCCATGAATGTGAACCCGGATTTGATGACCAAGATCGATATCATCAAAAATGCGGTGGAGGTCTTTCATAAGCTCAACAACCCGAATCCCAAGGTTGCCATCGTCGGCTCGGTCGAGACGGTGAATCCACGAATGGAAGCCACCATGCATGCAGCCACCATTTCGATGATGAACTACCGCAAGCAAATTACCGGGTGTATCATTGACGGGCCGCTGGCCATCGACAATGCCATTTCACGCCGTTCTGCGGAGCTTAAGAACATCACCAGCGACGTGGCCGGCGACACCGACATCATCGTGGCCCCCGACATCGACAGCGGGAACATTCTTTACAAAACCCTTAACTTCCTCGGAGGAGCAGTGTCGGCGGCGGTTATCATGGGTGCGGCAGCCCCCGTGGTGCTGACATCAAGGTCCGATAGCGACAAAAGCAAATTCCTATCCATTGCTCTCGCGGCGAATATCGGATAGGCCGGACATCAAAATTTATAAACATTCATCACAATCACTCAATGGAAGGTATTGGAATATTAACGATCAACCCGGGGTCAACATCCACGAAAATCGGTGTTTTTGTGGATATGAATCCTGTATTTGTTAAGAATATTCACCATGCTCCCGATGAGTTGGCCCGGTTTGAAAAGATTTCAGATCAGTTTCAATACCGGATGGAGATCATTTCCGTGCAATTGAAAAAGAGCGGGCTCGACAAAAGCCTGATCAAAGCCGTTGTAGGTCGCGGCGGATTGCTCAAACCCATTGAGTCAGGCGTTTACGAGGTGAACGAAAGGATGAAAGAAGACCTGCGCAACAGCCCTGTTGGGGAACATGCTTCGAACCTCGGCGGGCTCATTGCCGATGCCTTTGCAAGTCAATTGCCGGGTGTTAAAGCCTACATTGCCAATCCCGTGGTTGTTGACGAACTGGAAGACATTGCCCGTATTGCAGGACACCCGCATTTCAAGAGGATATCCATTTTTCATGCTTTGAATCAAAAGGCCGTTGCCCGGTCGCATGCCGGATTTGTGATGCGCGAATATGAGGAAATGAACCTGATTGTGGCCCATCTCGGCGGCGGCATTACGGTGGGAGCACATCGCAAAGGCCGTGTTATTGATGTAAACAACGGCTTGGACGGCGAAGGCCCCTTCTCTCCCGAACGGGCGGGAACACTCCCTGTCGGGCAGCTTGCCCGGCTTTGCTTCAGCGGCGATTACACTTTGAAAGAGGTGATGAAAATGATCAAGGGAGAAGGTGGCCTGATGGGATACCTCGGCACAAACAATGCTTACGAAACGGAGCAAAAGATGATGAACGGCGACAAAGAGGCTGCTTTGATCTACGAGGCCATGGCTTATCAGGTGGCCAAAGAGATCGGCGCCATGAGTGTGGTGCTGAAAGGTGAGGTGGATGCCATCCTGATTACCGGCGGTGTGGCCAACTCCAAATGGTTCGTCAACCAGATCATCGAACGCGTGCACAAAATTGCCCCCGTACATGTTTATCCCGGTGAGGACGAACTGAAAGCCCTTGCCATGAACGGTATGCGTGTGCTGAAAGGCGAGACCGAGGTGAAAATATATTCCTGACCGAATCAGGTCAATGCTTTGTCAGATTTGAACTTTTACATCAGAAAGCCGAAAAATATTTTTCTAATCCTTCCGTCAATTATTCCCCGTTCCCGATTTCTTTTTGGCCGGAAAGAAAACTTTTCCCACTTTTGCCCTTCTTTTTTTCAGTATTTACTTTGAAAACACGATGCGGATGAACGAAATTTTACGTGCTGTTGATTCGGTAATACAGGATTACAATGAATATGTCGGTGGATACGCTGTGCTTTTCATGCTGATCCCCACAGGGTTGTTCTTTCTGTTCAGGTTAAAATTCCTGAATGTCACCAAGCTGTTCCACTCCGTCCGCATAGTTGCCGGTAAATACGATAAGGCGGGAGACAAAGGTGATGTCAATCATTTTAAAGCGCTGACAACGGCGTTGTCGGCCACGGTGGGGACAGGCAACATTGTGGGGGTTTCGCTGGCGATATACCTCGGTGGTCCGGGAGCGGTCTTCTGGATGTGGGTGACGGGATTTCTCGGAATGATATTGAAATATACCGAATGTACCTTATCACACAAGTACCGGCAATTCAATTCCGACGGTACGGTATCGGGTGGGCCGATGTATTACATGGAATACGGTCTCAAAAAACAACTCGGACGTTTTGCAAAAGTACTGGCAATCATCTTTGCCGTGGCGGCTGTTCTGTGTTCGCTGGGATCGGGTAATATGGCCCAGGCCAACTCCATGGCCGACGCTTTGCATACGAGTTACGGTGTTCCCGTATTGTGGACGGGGCTGGTAACCACCGCTCTGGTGCTGCTGATAGTGATCGGCGGGCTGAAACGCATTGCCGAAGTGACCGCACGGCTGGTCCCGTTCATGGCGGTGTTGTATGTTTCGGCGGCGCTGTTGATCATTTTGCTGGAGTACGATCGCATTCCGTCGGCGTTTTCGTTGATCTTTACGGATGCCTTTACCGGGACGGCGGCAACGGGAGGTTTTGTGGGCTCCACCTTTATGATGACACTGATCTGGGGTGTCAGGCGCGGACTTTTTTCCAACGAATCGGGGCAGGGGTCGGCGCCCATTGCCCATGCGGCGGCCAAAACGCAATGGCCTGCCCGCGAAGGGCTGGTGGCTTCGCTGGAGCCCTTGATCGACACGTTGATCATTTGCACGCTCACGGCCCTGATGATCGTCCTCACCGGAGCATGGCACCTCGAAGGCCTCGACATGGGCGTGACCATGACCATCAGGGCAATGGAGATCGGCCTGGGGAAAATCGGTCTGGATTATTTCGGAACGCACATCGTCTCCATCGGACTGATGTTGTTTGCCTTTTCCACCGTCATCAGCTGGTCGTATTACGGAACACGCGCCGCCAACTATCTTTTCGGCGAAAAAGCCATCAAGCCTTATTATTATCTGTACGGCTTGTTTGTGTTTTTCGGATCGGTGTGGGGCATTGATATTGTCTGGCATTTTGTGGACATGGTCATCACCTTTATGACCATTCCCAACCTGATCGCCATTTTGCTGCTTACCCCTGTTGTGGTGAACGAAACCAACAAGTATTTCAAGGCAATGAAAGCAAAAGATCAATCTTGAGGGATTTTTGAAATTAAAATATATTTATGAAAACGATCCGGATACTTTTGACGGTATTACTGTTTCTGGCCTTTGCTGCGGGAGTGCGTGCTGCTGCCGGAACGCCGGTGGCTGAAGATGTTGACACTACGGCTGCTCGTTCCGGGCAAAGCCAAACCATCAGCGAGATGATCAACGGAACATTTACCCCGTTTGTCAATGCGCTGTCGGATGTCTTGTTCTGGGATCCTTTTTCGGCCATGGGGGTGTACGATAAAGTGGTTCGCGACAAAAACGGTGATCCGGTAATCAACGAAAACGGTGAAGTGGTGGAAGCACCGCTCAAACTGATCGTTTTGTGGCTGATCTTCGGCGGGTTATTTTTCACATTGTTCATGCGATTTGTCAATATCCGCGGGTTCCGGCATGCCATTGATCTTATCCGCGGAAAATACGACAAGGCGGGCGACAGCGGTGAGGTCTCCCATTTTCAGGCACTCACTACTGCGTTGTCGGCCACGGTGGGGCTGGGCAATATTGCGGGAGTGGCCATTGCGGTTGCCATCGGCGGGCCCGGAGCTACTTTGTGGATGATCCTTGCCGGATTGTTGGGCATGTCGTCCAAATTTGTGGAGTGTACCCTTGGCGTAAAGTACCGCAGGATTAATGACAAAGGCGAAGTGTCGGGCGGTGCCATGTATTATCTCAAGGAGGGTCTGAAAAAGAAAAATCTCGGCGTGCTGGGCAGCATCCTTGCCGTGACGTTTGCGTTTCTGGTGATCGGCGGCTCGGTGGGTGGCGGCAATATGTTACAGGCCAATCAGGCATTCAAACAGTTCGAAACATTTTTCCCATCCATGGAACATCACGGGTTTTGGTACGGCATTGCCATGGCATTTCTGGTGGGACTGGTCATCATCGGCGGAATAAAAAGCATAGCCCGGGTTACTTCCAAAGTAGTGCCCTTTATGGCTTTACTGTACGTGGGTACAGCTCTGGTGATCATCGGAATGAACATTGAGAATACGCCACATGCTCTGGGATTGATCTTTAACGGGGCATTTTCGCCCGATGCCGTGAAGGGCGGTTTCATCGGCGTGCTGATATTCGGTTTTCAGCGCGGTGCGTTTTCCAACGAAGCCGGTGTGGGATCGGCCTCCATTGCGCATGCCGCCGCCAGGACAGATGAGCCGGTGAGCGAAGGCATTGTGGCTTTGCTTGAGCCTTTTGTTGATACCGTGGTGATCTGTACCATGACGGCATTGGTCATTATTTTTACAGGCATGGCCGAAAATACCGGGGGCTACGAAGGTGTTGAGCTCACCTCTGCCGCATTCGGCTCGGTGTTTCCGTGGTTTCCCTATTTGTTGCTGGTTGCCGTTACTTTGTTTGCCTTTTCCACTTTAATTTCCTGGTCTTACTACGGGTTGAAGGGTTTTGATTATCTCTTCGGCGGATTGAGCCGGAAAATGTTCGGAACCCGCAAAGTGTCGGACGTAATTTATCAGTTGATCTTCCTTGCGGCGATCATCATCGGCTCGTCATCGGCATTGAATGTCGTGATGGATTTTTCGGATATGATGGTGCTGTGCATGGCTTTTCCCAACATTATCGGGTTGCTGATCCTTGCTCCGGAGGTCAAACGCGACATGACCGATTATTTCAGCAGACTGAAGTCGGGGGTAATCAAACGGTATTGATCCGCTGTCTTCATTTTCCATTCCACTCTTTTTTCAGTATGCCGTAAATTTCCAGATCACGAAATCCGCCCTCATACCATTCTCCTTCCCGTTCAACGCCTTCCGGTTTAAAACCCAGCCGTTTGGGGATGTTGCTGCTTCGGGTATTTTCAACGGCACATTTGATCTGCACACGGTTCATCTTCATTTTGTTAAATGCAGCGTCAATAGCGGTTTTGCAGCATCGTGAAACGATTCCATTGCCTTCAAATTCCCGGGCTATCCAGTAACCGATCTCCAGCTTGTGATTGATGGGGTCAATGTCCTTGAATCCCAATAAACCCGTAATCTTTTCACGATACATCATGACGAACACCAGCTCGCCGGAACCGGGTTTTAATACCTGACGGATAAATGCCAGCGTATCCTGAACCGTTTTCGTCATTTTGGCAAAAGGCAACCATTTGCCGAGGTGTTCCCTGTTGGCATCAATCAAAGCAAAGATCGTCTCCGCATCGCGAACGGAGATTTTCCGCAGATAAAGTTCGTTGTCAACAATTATGACCTCATTCATGTTTTCGTGTGTATTTTCCGGTTTTT
>JAOZMX010000016.1 GCA_029934065.1 Bacteroidales bacterium | reverse complement strand
TGACCAGCGCACCGATTTAAAACGGATGAATTATGCAATATTTTTTCCGGCCGGCCCGGCTTATCAAATGGAGATCTTTAAAACCGATCCCTTTGCCAACCCCGGGTTAAAACCTCAAAAAACGACAAACTGGGAATTGGGCACTTATCAGTATTACAAGTTCACGGATCAATTCGGTTTCGAAATCAATCTCGTAGGTTTCCAGATCAATGTAAAGGATGAAATTGATTTTGACCTTTCCGCCATGCAATACGAAAATATCACAAGCAGCGTACATACGGGGATGGAAACAAGTATTAAAGTATTGTATAAAAATCAATTGAGTGGCTTCTTCAATATGAATTATACGGAGACCAAGTTCAGTTCGGGAGCGTTGGAAGGAAATTTCCTGAAGGGTGTCCCCAGGTCTTCATATGTGCTCGGCGCAGCTTATACACCTGATAAAGGAATTGGCGGGTCAATAATATTTCAGGGAGCAGGCAGCACTTTTCTCGATGATGAAAACAAGGAAAAAATTTCCGGTTATGGCATTCTCTCTGCTCACATAGACTATAAAATCAACATTTTAACCTTTTTTGTTGATGTTGAAAATATATTAAATAAAAGCTATAGCACCACCGGATATTACATGAACGGCACAAAATATTTATATCCTGCCATGGGTGTATTTTTCAGGGGAGGTTTTAGGGTGAATTTCTGATTTTCTTTTCATTCTGTCCCCCGACGTTTCCGAGCCGGCAACAGCACCTCCCACAACTTTTCCTTTCCGAACACAATTATTTATTGTACAAAAATATTTTCGCTGAAACCGTGGACAGGTTCCTCTTCACGGGCTCAAGAGGTAGCGAAGGCGTGACTGCCCGCCGAAGCTCAAAAAGCAAAGGCGGAGACCAAGATTGGTCTCCGCCAGGGCTTCAGGGAACAGGTCCGCCTTCGCTAATGCTTCAGCGTTCCCCGGTTATTAATCATTTTACCGGTACATTTTATTAACCGTTGACAAATACCGGTTTATTGTCTTTGACGTCAAGAATGATCGGATGTTCTTTGGATACGCTGCCGGCAAGGATCATTTTGGACAATTCGTTGAGCACCGATCGCTGGATGACACGTTTTACAGGTCGTGCACCGTATTGCGGATCGAACCCGGCTTTGGCGATCCAGCTCAGGGCATCTTCCGTCACCTCGAGTTTGATACCGTTTCCGGCAAGCATCCTTTTAACCTGATCGAGCTGCAGGCGAGCAATGTCTTTGATCTGCTTTTCGGACAGCGGCCTGAACATGATGATCTCGTCCACACGGTTGAGGAACTCCGGCCGGATGGTGCGGCGAAGCAATTCGAACACTTCACGTCGTGTTGCTTCAAATTTCTCCTCGTCGCTGCCGCCATTCTGGGCTCCGAGTTTTTCCTGGATAATGTGCGAACCGATGTTGGACGTCATTATAATAATGGTGTTTTTGAAATCCACCGTTCTGCCCTTGTTATCGGTCAGCCGTCCGTCGTCGAGCACCTGCAACAGGATATTAAACACATCGGGATGAGCCTTTTCGATCTCGTCGAGCAGGATCACCGAATATGGCTTACGCCGTACGGCTTCGGTAAGTTGTCCGCTTTCGTCGTAACCTACATATCCCGGAGGCGCCCCGATGAGCCGCGACACAGTATGGCGTTCCTGGTATTCCGACATGTCGATACGTATCATCGAGTTTTCGTCGTTGAACAGAAATTCGGCCAGCGCTTTTGCCAGCTCGGTTTTACCCACACCGGTAGTACCGAGGAAGATGAACGAACCGATGGGTCGTTTGGCATCCTGCAGTCCTGCACGGCTCCGTCGTATGGCATCGGCCACAGCCGAGATGGCTTCGTCCTGACCCACCACACGCTCATGCAGCTTGTCCTCGAGCAGCAGCAATTTTTCGCGTTCGCTCTGCAGCATGCGGCTTACGGGAATTCCCGTCCACCTCGATACAACTTCGGCGATGAGTTCGGCATCCACCTCTTCGTTGATCATGGGTTTGTCGCCCTGCAGGTCGGCGAGCTTGGCCTTGAGTTTTTCCAGTTCTTCTTCCACTTTTTTGATCTTGCCGTATCTGATCTCCGCCACTTTCCCGAAATCGCCGTCACGCTCGGCCTGGTCGGCCTGCAGTTTCAGGTCTTCAATCTCCTTTTTTCTGGCCTGAATGGCTTCCACTACCTCTTTTTCGGCCTGCCATTTTGTTCTGAGATGGTTTCGCGTTTCCATCAGGTTGCCGATCTTCTCTTTGATGGCAGCCAGTTTTTCTTTGTCTTTTTCACGCTTGATGGCCTCACGTTCAATCTCCAGATGTTTGATCTTGCGTTCAATCTCATCCAGCTCCTCGGGCACCGAGTTGATCTCGAGCCTGAGCTTGGCGGCTGCCTCATCAATCAGGTCAATGGCCTTATCGGGCAAAAACCTGTCGGTGATGTAGCGTTGCGAAAGTTCCACCGCAGCGATGATGGCTTCGTCTTTGATCCGCACATGGTGGTGGGTTTCGTAGCGCTCTTTCAACCCCCGAAGGATCGAGATGGCATCCACCGTATCGGGTTCGTCAACCATTACGATCTGGAAACGACGTTCCAGCGCTTTGTCTTTCTCAAAATACTTTTGGTATTCCTTCAGTGTCGTAGCGCCTATGGCCCTCAACTCACCACGGGCAAGTGCAGGTTTCAGGATGTTGGCGGCATCCATGGCACCTTCGCTTTTCCCTGCCCCCACCAGGGTGTGAATTTCATCAATAAACAATATCACTTCCCCGTCGCTTTCAACAACCTCCTTCACAACGGCTTTGAGTCTTTCTTCAAACTCGCCTTTGTATTTTGCTCCTGCAATCAAGGACCCCATATCCAGCGAGAAGATCTGTTTTGATTTCAGATTTTCGGGCACGTCACCATTAATAATACGGTGTGCGATGCCTTCGGCGATGGCAGTTTTTCCAACACCCGGCTCACCGATAAGTATCGGGTTGTTTTTGGTACGGCGCGATAAAATCTGCAATATCCTTCTGATCTCTTCATCCCTGCCGATGACGGGATCGAGCTTGCCACTTGCGGCCAGTTCGTTCAGGTTTTTGGCATAGCGGTTCAAAGCGTTGAAAGTATCTTCCGCATTCTGGCTCTTTATGGACGAACCTTTCCGCAAAGACTTGATGGCCTCGATGAGGTTTTTCCGGTTCACACCGAATTCGTTGAGCAGTTTGGAAGTATCATCGTTTACGGACAACAATCCCAATAGAATATGCTCGATGGAGACGAATTCGTCTTTGAACTCTTTCAGGTACGACAAGGCTTTTTGTAAAGCCGTATTGGCGTCCGGCGAAAGATAAACCTGCCCGCCCGATACTTTGGAAAAACTGTTGAGCAGATTATCAAGCCCCATGTTGAAAGCATTGACATCCACATCCAGTTTTTTCAGCAAGAACGGGATCACATTCTCGTCAACCGACAAAATCCCTTTGAGAATATGAGCAGTCTCGATTTGCGGATGCTGATTTCCGCCAGCTATCTCCTGCGCTTTTTGAATGGCCTCCTGGGCCTTTATGGTGAAATTATTTAAATTCATGTTTTGTTCTCCTTTCTTTTTAGAATTTACGCAGCTTCTGCAATAAACCTGCCATGACGAACAGAGGGGCAGATAATGAAAAAATGACAGCTAACTTACTCATTTTTAATGTCTTTTTGTCCGATAAAAAATTCTTTATCTTTAATTGGTTAGCAATGAGAAATTTGTATCCGCCTGAAGACTGAAATATTTTCAGGTGAAAGCAATAAAACCGTGATTTTTCCATTTTCAGAATAATCATGCACACAAAAGAGAAGAAAACAGTAGTTATAGGAGCAAGTCCGAAACCTCAACGATTTTCCAATGCGGCGGTAAAAAAACTCAAAAGATACGACCATCCGGTGGAAGCCATCGGAATGCGAAGCAGTTTTATTGATGATGTTGAGATCAAAACCGGTTCACCGGCTATCCGGGATGTTCATACGGTGACACTATACATCGGCCCGCAAAATCAACCGGGGTATTACGATTACATTCTCAATGTACTCAGGCCGAAGCGAATCATTTTCAATCCCGGCACCGAAAACGATGAATTGAAAACGCTCGCCGAAACAGCGGGAATCGAAGTGGTTGAAAATTGCACCTTAAATATGCTGGGGTTCGGAACTTTTTAGAGAGATGATTTTTTGAAAAACCGAATATTACCTACTTTCGCAGCCGGAAACCGAAATTGCCAAATAAGTTTGAAATTGAAACAAAATAAATCTTTTGCATCCCGGATAGTCTTGCCGGTTCTGATGTTTGTACTCTTTTCAGGAATGGTCAAGGCACAGGAAGTTTTATTGCCCGATACCACAAGAGCCTGTCATGCAGACAGTACGCTTTTGGATGCGGGTCCGGGATTCCTCAATTATTTTTGGTGGGAAACGGCTCAGCAAACACAAACCATTTGGGTTTACGACACGGGATGGTATCATGTTTCGTGCGACACAGCGGATTTGCAGCCCCCGGTGATCGATTCAACATGGGTGTTTTTCCAAAACGCAAACATCGTTCAGGACGACACACTCACCTGTTACACATACCCGGTATGGTTTTGCGTAGAGCCTGATACATTAATGTACAAATGGAGTTGTTCCGATCCGGATTACGAAATTCAATACGATACTGCAGCCTGTATCATGGTGACCCCCGAACTGGACACAACCACATTTTACGTTTCCACAACCGACAGTCTCGGAATTATGACCTGCATCGACAGTGTCACCATACGGCTTTATCCGAGAATGATCTTCGAAGAGGTGAATCAGATCAATACAGGTTGTCCCGGCACCTGCAAAGGCCAGCTGGAGGTGATCGTCTCGGGCGGCAAACCCCCGTACAGTTATCTTTGGTTTACATCTCCCGAGCAGTACGATTCCATCGCTTTCGGGCTGTGCGAACAAAAATATCTCTTCCGCGTTTTCGACGAATACATTTGCATCCGCGACACGATGCTTCCCGTGAAAGTGTACGATATGCCCGAAGTAAAAATCCATACCGACCCGGATACCTCCGAAATTTATATCAAAAATCCGGTGGTTAATTTTTCATTCGAGAACCTTTCGGCCGATTCCATTCCGATCATCGACTGGAACTGGAACTTCGGCGACAGCACCTATTCCATCGAAGCAAACCCTGAAAAAGTTTTTGAAAACGTAAGAAATTACGAAGTCTGGCTGAAATACACCACCTACGACGAATGTATTGATTCGGTCATGGTGAATATTGATGTCAAAGAAGTTGATTTGACCATCCCAAACTTAATTACTCCCAATGGCGACGGCATCAATGATGTATTCGAAATTGAAAATCTGGAGTATTACCTCAGCAATCAGCTGATCATTTTCAACCGTTACGGTAAAAAAGTTTATTCACAAACGAATTATCAAGGCGACTGGAACGGCGAGAGACTTCATGACGGCGCCTATTTTTATGTCCTCAAAGCCAAAGGTTATTTTGACGATGATGTCTTTCGCGGCTCCATTACAATCCTCCGGGGAAATTAGCCTTCTAATCTAAAAAAATGTTAATTTTCTAAATTAACCCTGTTCAAAAGGAAAAATAACTAATTTTATTGACCTTTTTTGAGGGTGGTAATTTGTCTTTCTGAAAAACCGGAAGAAAAATTGAATTCAAGCATAAAATCATATATGTTGCATCTTTTGATAATTAAGGAATAATTTATTGCATTTGTGAATTTTAAAAAGCTCCATCAATAATGTGTCAAATTTGTCCTAAATGTTTTTTTTGTGAAAAACAAGCAAAAAAAAATTTTTTTTCAACTATTTTTTTATGACTTTTGTTGACAGAAAAAAAATGGAAAGGGAACAAGTAAATCTACCCTTAAGAAATTTCAAAACACCCGGTTTAGTTTTTAATACTCATTAGTAACAGTAAAAAAAGGGAATTAAGTGCATGAATAACAATGCCAAAGTCGTTTGGGGGAATTGTCTTAAAGTAATCAAAGATAACATCAATCATCAAAGTTTTAAAACCTGGTTTGAGCCCATCACACCGTTGAAGCTTGAAGACAATGTATTAACGATTCAGGTTCCGAGTCAGTTTTTTTACGAATGGTTGGAAGAGCATTACATCAACCTTTTGAAAAAGACCATCAAAAAAGAGCTGGGTCAAAAGGGGCGGCTGGAATACAGCATCGTTATGGAAGACAGCCAGAATAAACAGAGTCCTGTCTCGATTGTCATCCCGCCTTCCAACCGTGCCGATACGATCAACCCGGATGTGAACATGCCTTTTGCCATCAAGAACCAAAACAGCAAAGTGATTCCCGATCCGTTTATCATTCCGGGAATTCAGAAAGTGAGGGTCAATTCCCAATTGGTTGAAAGGTATTCATTTGATAACTTTATTGAAGGAGACTGCAACCGGCTAGCACGAGCAGCCGGTCTGGCCATCAGCGAAAATCCGGGAAAAACGGCCTTTAATCCGCTGTTTATTTACAGTAAAGTGGGTTTGGGAAAATCACATCTGGCACATGCCATCGGACTGGAAGTAAGAAACCGTTTTCCCGAAAAAACCGTTTTGTATGTTACGGCCGATCAGTTTTTCTCGCAGTACATCGAATCGGTTAGGAATAACAACCAAAATGATTTCACGAATTTTTACCAGTTGATAGACGTCCTGATCATCGACGATATTCATTTTCTGTCCGGCAAAGAAAAGACGCAGGATGTATTTTTTCACATCTTCAATCAATTGCACCAGAAATCGAAGCAGTTGGTCATCACCTCGGACAAGTCGCCGGTAGAGATCGACGGCATGGAGCCGCGGCTGATCTCACGGTTTAAATGGGGCCTGACAGCCGACCTGCAACCTCCCGATCTGGAGACCAGGACGGCCATATTGCAACGAAGGCTTTACAATGACGGGATCACCATGCCGGAGAACGTTATCGAATACCTTGCCTACAGCATCACTTCAAATATCCGTGAACTGGAAGGGGCCATGATTTCGGTGCTTGCTCAGGCTTCGCTCAACAAAAAAGAGATCACTCTTGAACTGACCAAACAAATCGTGGATCATTTCATCAAAAACACCAACAAGGAAATATCCATTGATTACATCCAAAAAACGGTCTCTGATTATTTTGGCCTGACCATTGAAGAGATGAATTCGAAAACAAGAAAACGGAATATTGTCCAAGCCAGGCAGTTGTCGATGTATTTTGCCAAAATGCACACCAAAGCCTCGCTCACTGCCATCGGGTTGCAATGCGGCAACAAAGACCATGCTACGGTATTGCATGCCTGTAAAACGGTACAGAACCTGATAGACACCGACAAAGAATTCAGAGCCTACGTGGCCGAACTGGAGAAAAAGATCAAACTTTAACGAAAAACACGTTGATTCCAAACATTTACTTTCATGAAAATTTTAATGGTTTGTCTTGGAAACATCTGCCGTTCACCGCTGGCAGCAGGTATTCTCCGTAAAAAAATCAAAGCAAAGGGTCTGAATACAGTCATTGATTCGGCAGGAACTTCCGATTACCATGTGGGCGAACCGGCAGATCCCAGAACGGTGGAAACGGCCAAAAAATACGGCGTGGACCTGAACAGCCACAGGGCACGTCAGTTTGTTGCCGCCGATTTTGACAAATACGATAAGATCTATGCCATGGATCGTTCCAATTTCAACAGGATTCTCGATCTTGCTTCGGAAAACCATGATACGATGAAGGTTGAAATGATCATGAACGTTGTGGAGCCGGGCAGCAACAGGGACGTCCCCGATCCTTATTTCGGCCTCCGGGACGGTTTTGAAAACGTCTTCGGGATGCTGGATGAAGCTTGCGAAATCATTGCTGAAGAGATTGCCAACAACAAGGAATCATAAACTTGAAAGATCATACAGGTACATTTCCGGCAAAATCCGATATCGAAGATGCCGCCAAAAGGATACGGAACCATGTTCACTACACGCCGGTTTTAACTTCACAAAATCTCGATTCCATCTTCGGGTGTCACCTTTATTTTAAGTGTGAGAATTTCCAGAAAGCAGGCGCCTTCAAATCGAGAGGTGCCGTCAACAAAGTCTTTTCGCTCTCGAATGACGAGATCAAAAACGGCGTTTGCACCCACTCCTCCGGAAACCATGCGGCGGCACTGGCAAGAGCTGCCATGCTCCGGGGTATTGATGCACACATTGTCATGCCCGAAAATTCCTCAACGGTAAAAATCGAAGCCGTAAAACATTACGGAGGGAAAATAACATTTTGCAAACCCACACTTGATGCCCGTGAACTCACACTTCGGCAAGTAAAAAACCGCACGAAAGCCTTTGAAGTCCATCCGTACAACGACTTTGATATTATTAGTGGCCAAGGGACTGCTGCAATGGAATTGTTTCAGGAAACCGGCGCGCCCGATATCATCATGGCTCCCGTGGGCGGCGGCGGTCTGTTGAGCGGGACAGCACTTGCCACACACTATTTTTCTCCGGGCACAAAAATAATCGGCGCCGAGCCTGCCCGGGCCGACGACGCATTCCGGTCGTTCAAAGCAAAAACATTTTATCCTTCCGAAAATCCGGATACCATCGCCGACGGCCTCCGCACCTCACTGGGAAATTTAACATTCCCCATCATCCTGCAACATGTTGACGACATTGTCACAACAAGTGAAGAAGCCATCATCAAAGCCATGAAACTGATCTGGGAACGAATGAAAATCATTGTGGAACCTTCGTCGGCTGTGCCGCTTGCAGCCATTCTGGAAAACAAACCCGACTGCAGGAACAAAAATGTTGCGATCATTTTATCGGGAGGAAATGTTGATCTCACTTCATTACCATGGTAAAACCGGCATGGTGGAGACAGAAGCCAATCGGGAGAAAAGCTTTTTATTCAGAAAATGATTTTTAGAGTTGATGCCGCATTATCAATATTGAGCGTAAGAAAGTACATCCCGGAATGAGGAAGATTTCCCGACAATCCCAATTCCCTCAACGAAAGTGTTTGTTCGCCGGCAGGCATGGTCATTTCCCCACCTTTAAATAAAACATTACCGTAAATATTTGATAAAACAACCGAAACTTTCGATGCAGACTGAAGAGTGAAAGTCATAACGGAATTTTCGTCCGCAGGGTTCGGAGCAACGGTAAAAAAAAGATTGTCGCTACTTCCATAACTTTCAACGGCTTCATTTTCAAAAATCTCATACATCACATTTCCGGTGGCTTTGGCAGGATCAACCCCCAAAACGAAAGAAGCGGTAACGGCAAAATCCGGTGTTGTGCGGTAAACATCCGACACAAATCCTTTTTTGACATTTGGCCCGACAGCCAGAAATTCAATGTGGCGGCAACCTTCGCAGCCGCAGCCATGATTTTGAAATCCGCCGTGCTGGTCGTCGTGGCGGCCGTGGTCGTTGGTGACGAACAATGTTGTCTGGTCTTTGTAAAAAGGGTCGGCCTGAAGGTAATCCCAAAGCTCGCCCACGATCCTGTCGGCATTGACAATTGTGGAAATGTAATTTTCCCAGTCGCCCGAGTGTCCCGCATGATCAACATCCGCAAGGTAAACCCATAAAAAATGGGGCTTGATATCGTCAATAACAGATTTGGTGTTTCCCGCCACATCATCGTCTGTGGCGCCATCACTGTAAACTTCCGGCCAATATTCCGGGCCGTAATCCGCATCAAAACTCGGCAACCACGGATCGGCAATGTATTTTAAAAGATAAAAACACTCTTCGGAGGGTGCCTGTTTGTCTTTTCTGAAATATTCAAAGATGGTCGGTTTTTGGGCATAATTTGTCGAGGATCCCTGATAAACCGTATCAAGGACTGCCGTCCATGCACCGCACCACAATGCCGGAATGGCTTTTGCCGTAACGGTTATCCCGTTGTTGTAAAACTTGTCGCCAATGGTTCCTTCTCCTGCAAGTCGCCACATTTCGGGGATGTAGGTGTGCTGCGGATCACCGAAGGTTTCGGTGTATCTTGCACCGTCAATGATAATGATCATTACTTTGTTATCATCACTTTGTGCCCGGGAAAATCCGACGGAAAAAAGTAACAGCAGAACGGTTGCAAGATTGCGCATGGGAATGAAGGGGTTTTGGAGGATTATTTGTATTTCAGCAAGGTAGCTTCCAGGCTTTTCATTTCCGTATTCTGGGTTTTTCGCCCGCCACCGCCAATGCTCACTTTTCCATGTTTGGTCACTCCGCCGCCGGCACTGGTATATCCGGTTGAACGAATGTTCACATCCGAAAGCAGAATGGCATCGGCACCATGTTCGCGGGCCACTTTTTCAATTTTTTTCTGGATGTAATCCAGTTTTTTACTGTATGGCACTTCAGCCATTACTTTTCCCATTACCTCATACTTTTCGGAAGGCACATCCTGTTCCCTGAAAAATATTTCAGGGTTGGTTGTCGGAGTGTAAGATTTTCCAAGATAATCAAAACTTGATTTACTACACCCGGCCAGTGCTGAAACAAAGGCCAGAATCAAAATACTTAAAGCTAATTTTTTCATTTTACTGCTGATTGAAATATTTGAATGGTTTTTATTCGATGATTAATTTAATGATCTCATTATGATTTCCCGAATTTATTTTCGCAAAATAAAAACCGGGCTTCAACGAGATGCTTTCGCCGTGCGGATCCCAACTGAAAGAAGGAGTATCAATCTGATCATACCGTGCAACAAGATTGCCAAGCATATCAAAAACAGTGATATCAACAGACTGATCGGGCGCTTTGTCGAACGTGAAAGTAAAAGTACCGGCCGACGGGTTGGGATAAACATTGGAAAATCCAACCTGCGTCACGTTGTTGTCGTCAATTCCCGTATTGAGCCATTCGGGTTTTTCGATTTCTACGGTGGAATACAAACGGTATTCGCCCCTTTGAAGATTCAAGGACTGATTGGCGGCATCAACCTGCAATTCGGTTTGCGTAAAAAATTCGTACCATTTGCCTGTTTCCGGCCAGTCGGGCGTAACGGTTTCGGTATCCATCCCGAAATTACCCACGACCACAACATCCATGTCCGGATCTCTCAACACCACCACTTTTTCTTTGTTGTAAACATCCAGCGAAAAATCAGTCGTTCTGAAAACATCATATTCCGTTTTGAGCTGGATCAATGCTGCATACACATGAAAAAGGTAATTGCGGCGCCAGTCGTTCAGGTAATTCCATTTAATGGGCTTCGGCCCGGTTCGTCCGTTGTATTCGATGGAATAATCATAACCCATCTCACCGAACTGCCAGATCATTTTCGGACCGGGAATGGTAAAAAAGAACGTAGCCGCAAGTGCAGCCCGCTGCAAGCCCGTAGTAGTATCGCTAATATCATAATCTTCGAAGGAACGGCCGTAAGCAATATTCTTGAACATCAGCCGCTCTTCATCATGGCTTTCCATGAAACCTACCACATGTGGATCGTTCCATCCGCGTTTTTGGTAGGAAATCCACTCGATGTTCGATTTTCCGTTTTCCGTCCATCCCATGGAACCTTCAAGGTAAGGCCCGTTCAGATTTCCCCAAAGCAACATGCCCATATTGGAAAGCACTTTCTCTTCCGAGTTCTCGGCAAAATGTTCCAGAATCACATAGGCATCGGGTTTCACCTCCCAGATAGCCGAAGAGTAATCGTTCCAGATATCTATGCGTGACTGGTCGTATTGTCCCCAAAGCCAGGTATTGCCCACCGTGTAGGTTTGTGTAAAACCTTTGGAAAGATCAAAACGGAACCCGTCGAATTTGTACTCTTCGAGCCAGTATTTGGTAACCCGTTTCACAAAAGCTTTGGTTTGCGGACTTTCGTGGTTGAAGTCGTATCCTACGTTGAAATCATGTCTCGGTTCCTGATTGTACCACGGATTGTTCTCGGCGGGGCGGTTGTTTTGGCTGTCCCAATAAAGCAGCACCATGGGCGACGTTCCAAAAGAATGATTGAGTGCGATATCCAAAACCACGGCAATTCCGTTTTGATGACAGGTATCGATCAATGCTTTCAGGTTGTCTTTCGGCCCGTAGTATTTATCCGGGGCAAAATAGTAATTCGGGTTGTATCCCCACGAGATATTTCCTTCAAATTCGTTGACAGGCATCAGTTCCAGCACATTCACCCCGAGTTTTTTCAAATAACCGATGGTATCGGCCATGGCAGCATAAGAGTGTAACCCGACAAAATCGCGTATCAGACATTCGTAAACCACCATATCCTCCACAGCCGGCGGAGTGAAATTTTCAACCTGCCAGCCGTAAGGTTGTTGTGCCGTTTGCAAAACCGTCGCAATTCCCGTGGTCATTCCGGACGGATAATCAATCAGATCGGGATAGGTCACGTTGCTGATGTATTGGTCGTTCCAGGGATCACTGACTTTATCGGCATAAGGATCACCGATTTTTATCTCTCCGTCAACATAGTACTGAAAGATGTATTCCTGCCCTGCCGTAAGATCGTTAATCTGCAACCAGAATCGTTCCCCGTCAGGAGTTTGTTTCATGTAGTAATTTTCATCCACCTCCCAGTTATTAAAATCGCCGATGACAAATGCAAATTGTTTTTCAGGTGCATAAAGCGAAAGTATGACCGTATTGTCGTCCACGTAATTGATCCCGTCTGTCATCCCTTCGGGAAGTTCTTCGATATCCGGTTCGGGAATGACCTGATAGGCAAAGGAATCGGCCACCATCTCAACAGCATTTTTTGCAACGATCTTAACCCAAACATCGCTCCAGTAGGAACCGAAATTATCAGCAGTGATCGTGTAACTTAGAGTTACCATATCCGTTTCATATTGCAACTCGTTATTCACAAATAAAAACAGGCTGTCTGCAGCGGGTGAGATGGCTTCCACCGGAATTTCATCGTTCAGATGCACCATCAGCCAGTCGGTTTGGGGCTCGTCTATCACAAGTGTCAGCCATGAGGCATAAACATTGACAAACATATCTCCCGTTTGGGTATAAGCATCTTCACTGCGAAAAACAAAACACATTTCACTGATGGTATCGTTATCGGGAACACCCCAAAACGCTCTGATCGAAGGAGAGATCAACAATTGCCATTGATTGCCTCCGATGTTCGTCAGCTCGGGTTGGGTTTCGTTATTGCCCCACTGCCCGATGACATGTTGCCATTGATTTCCATTAACCGTTACGCCACAATGGGCATACATTTTCCCATTGTATCCTTCGAGAGGTGTACCCGTCACATCTACCGTGAGCAATACCTCGTCAACATCGGTAGGATATTCGGGATCGGTGATTATAGATTGCGAAACCAGTGATAATGGTATGATGACGGCAAAAACCGTGAACAGAATGATTGATCTCATGTGAAATTTTTTAAAATAAAAATACCTGATAAGAATGTTTTAATTGCAAAAGTAACAAAATTATACGGGGTTTTGTTTAATCCCTGCTGTGAGAAACAAAAAAAACCGGCCGTGATTCCCCGGCCGGTTTTTTTATCTGTAAAAATAAAAAAATTAATTCTTGATGAATTTAGTGGTTTGAACGCCGCTCTCATTATGGAAAGCTACGAAATAAACGCCACTGTTCAGATTGCTCGTATTGATGGTAACGGCAGTAGTCGAAACATCAACCGTTATCACTTTTTCTCCAATGATATTGAAGACCTCAATCATGTTAACGTTCTCCATGTTTTCGATGGTGAGTTCATTCTCAACCGGATTCGGATACATGGTAAACGAGCTGATGTTGCTCTCGTGAATACCCACATTACCCAACGGAATATAGAAATCCGTACAAGCATCGGGGTTGTCAGGATCAAAATCCCTGCCGTCGGCAACTGCCCAATCTCCGGCATTGAAAACGCAATTGATTGCAGTAACCAGAGTACCTTCTTCTAATCCGTAAAACTCAGCAGGAACAAATGTCATTGACCATGTGCTGTCACCATTACTTGTAAATTTAGGTGCTTGTCCATTAACGCCTAATCCGTCAAATGCAACAACGTTTTGCCAAACATTGCCATCAATAGTAACCCCTGAATGCATCATCACGGAATCCACATCAAATAACGGTGCGTTTTCATAACAGGCCAACTTGGCGTCAAGGGTGAGTGTAAGCTCATCCCATGCGGTAGCATTATCCGGCGTAATTGTAATGGCAGCCGGCATCTGTGCCATTAAATATGTTCCCATGAAGAGGAACATCAAAAGCGTACTGATTCTTAAAGTAAATTTTTTCATAATTTTATAAGGTTTGATTAATAATTTGATTTTTCATTGCAAAACTAATGATAATATTTTATTTCCTTCATCTTTTTTTCAAAATTTAAGCAAATTTTTTTTACAAACATAGTGCCGTAATGTTTTACTTATCAAATTCTTTTACGAAATAATCTTTAAATTATTCATTGATAATGTAAATGAGAATTAATTGTTTTATTACTTTTGCCACATCTTTTATTAAAAAAATATCGAGACAATTATTCATTAAAAAGAAACATTCATTAAAAATTTGTACTATGGTAAATCATCTAAAAGCAAAATTCATCTTGCTATTTGCAATGATGAGTTTTGGCGCTGTAACGGTGTTCGCTCAAACGGGCGAAGTAACGGGTACGGTAACGGATGCTGCGAACGGAACGACACTTCCCGGAGCTACTGTTGTGGTCAAGGGGACTGTTCAGGGCACTGTTACTGATATTGATGGTAAATACAGCATTTCCGTAGGGCCCAACACCACATTGGTGTTTTCGTTCATCGGCTATGAATCGCAGGAAATTGTGGTTCAGCCGGGCACAACGGTAAATGTTGCATTGAAGACCCAATCCACAGCGCTTGAAGAGTTTGTAGTGATCGGTTACGGTGTCCAGAAAAAAGACGACGCCACCGGTTCGGTTCAGGCCATTGACTCGAAAGAGTTTAACAAAGGAGCCATCACATCGCCTACCGAGCTGGTAAGCGGTAAGATCGCCGGCGTTCAGATCACCAGTGGTGGCGGCGCTCCCGGCGAAGGAGCCATGATCAGGATCAGGGGCGGTTCATCGCTCTCGGCAAGCAACGATCCGTTGATCGTTGTTGACGGTGTTCCGCTCGACAATGACGGTGTTTCGGGGATGAGAAATCCGCTCAACACCATCAACCCTAATGACATCGAAACATTTACCGTCCTGAAGGATGCATCGGCAACCGCCATCTACGGGTCGCGTGCTTCCAACGGTGTAATCATTATTACCACAAAAAAAGGTAAAAAAGACAAACCGTTAAGCGTTCAATACAATGGGGTGTTTTCGTTTTATACACCTGAAAAGTTTGTTGATGTACTGAATGCCGACCAATTCCGCAAGGAGATCGAAAAACACTATCCCAGCCAGGTTGATATGCTGGGCGATGCAAATACCGACTGGCAAAATGAAATTTATAAAAATGCTTTCGGCCAGGATCATAACGTGAGTTTTGCGGGTGGATATCAAGGTTTGCCTTACCGGGTTTCGTTGGGTTATTCAAATCAGGATGGAATCCTGAAAACCGATAACCTGAAAAGGACAACAGTTAATGTAGCATTAAGCCCCACATTATTTGATGATCATCTGAAGCTGAACATCAACCTGAATTACATGAACATCAAAAACCAATTTGCCGACCGTGGAGCCATTGGTGCCGCCGTACAGTTTGATCCTACAAAACCGGTGACCAATGATAAAATCTATAATCCTTATTATTCGGACGATGTGAACAACGACGGGGTTGCCGACACGATCTTAATGCCACCGACGGATTTCGGCGGATATTACGCATGGATTCAAACCAACGGCACCGATCAACCCGTTGAACAGGGCTCGCCCAACCCCGTATCATTATTGAATATGAGGGATGACCAATCGAATGTGAACCGTATTATCGG
This sequence comes from Bacteroidales bacterium, assembly GCA_029934065.1. Taxonomy (GTDB): domain Bacteria; phylum Bacteroidota; class Bacteroidia; order Bacteroidales; family 4484-276; genus 4484-276. Next base: position 15,867 of record JAOZMX010000016.1, on the reverse strand, counting down.
CAATGTTCAACTGGATTATAAATTCCACTTTTTACCCGAATTAAGGGCAAATCTGAATTTAGGACTCGACAATTCTCATTCGCGCGGTGATGTGATCATTCCCGATAATGCACCATGGGCTTACGATCCATTGAATGGCGGCGGGGTTTACAATTCCTATACCCAGGATAAAAAGAATGAATTGCTGGATTTTTATTTGAATTATGTAAAAGAAGCCGCAGGAATCAACAGCCGTTTTGATGTAATGCTCGGTTATTCGTGGCAGCACTTCTACAGAAAGAATTATTCTGTCAACGGTAATTACTCAAGAGATTTCAACATTGATCCTGTTGCCGGACGCCCGGGAGTTTATCAGAAAACCTTTTTCGGTGAACCCAAACGGACCTATAACATTGATACCATTGACCGTCCCACCGAAAGTTACCTCGTTTCCTTCTTCGGCCGTTTCAATTATTCGTTTAAAGACAGGTATTTGTTAACATTCACGCTGCGTGACGACGGTACTTCACGTTTTTCGCCCGACACTCGCTGGGGGTTGTTCCCGTCGCTGGCGCTGGCATGGAAAATCGTTGATGAGAAATGGTTTGAAAATTCAAATGCCCTTTCGCAATTAAAATTAAGACTGGGCTGGGGGGTAACCGGACAGCAGAACATCAATCAGGGAGATTATCCCTATTTGCCGCGTTATACCCGAAGCGATCAGTTTTCGCGTTATCAGCTCGGCAATATGTTCTATTACACCTTGCGCCCCGAAGGATATGACTACAATATCAAATGGGAGGAAACCACCACTATTAATATAGGTCTGGATTACGGTTTTGCCAACGACAGGATTTACGGATCCATTGATGTTTACAACCGTAAGACCAGTGATTTGATCAACTTTATTCCTGTTGCTGCCGGCACCAACCTGTCGAACTACATTTTAACAAACATCGGTGACCTCGAAAACAAAGGGGTTGAATTTGCAATCACAGGACGCCCCATATCCAATGATAAGGTTTTCTGGGAAATCGGCTTTAATGCAACGTACAATAAAAATGAGATCACCAAGCTTACCGCAACGGATGACCCCAGTTATCTTGGCGTAGAAACCGGCGGGATATCCGGAGGCGTAGGAAACTTTATTCAGATGCACAGTGTGGGTTATCCTGCCAATTCGTTTTTTGTCTTCGAGCAGGTTTACGGCCCCGACGGCAAACCCATCGAAGGAATGTATGTTGACCGTAACGGCGACGGTGAGATCACCAACGACGACCGCTATCACTACAAAGACCCGGCAGCCGATTTTTATTTCGGCATCAATTCGAACATCAGTTGGGGCAACTGGGACTTTTCCTTCTCGGGAAGAGCCAATTTCGGAAACTATGTTTACAACAATGTTGATTCCGAAAACGGTGTTTACGAAAGATTGTATCGCCCCGAAGGACCATACCTCGGCAACATCACAACTTCCGTTTACAACACCGATTTTGTAACACCCCAATACCTGTCCGACTATTACATTCAGGATGCTTCGTTTTTCAGGATGGACAACATGACACTGAGCTACCTGTTCCCGAAGATCATCAAGGACAAAGCAAGTCTCGGCTTGTCATTCACCATGAACAATGCTTTCGTGATCACCCGGTATGAGGGGCTGGATCCTGAGATCCCCAACGGGATTGACAACAGGGTATATCCGCGACCGAGAACTTATGTCTTTGGCATCAACCTTCAGTTTTAATCCATCAAAAAAAGAGAATAATTATGAAAAAAATAATAAATATAACAATGTTGATTGCAGGATTTATCATGATCTTTTCATCCTGCACCAAGGACTTGGATACTATTCCGCTTGACCCGAACGTGACCACGGCGGCAACGGTATTCGACGATCCGCAAGCGTACGTCGAAGTGCTGGCAAAATTGTATGCCGGGCTTGCAGTATCAGGTCAGCAAGGCCCTTCCGGCATGAGCGACATTAGTGGTATTGACGAGGGCTTCGGTCAGTATTTACGCGGCTGGTGGTACCATCAGGAGCTGCCTACCGACGAAGCCGTTATCTCATGGAATGACCAAACCATCAAAGATTTCCATTACCAAACATGGGGATCCAATGATGTGTTTATCTCTGCCATGTACTACCGTATCTTTTATCAGATTTCCGCTTGCAACGAATACATTCGCGAAACATCCGACAGCAAACTGGACGACAGAGGCGTTACGGGTGATTTGAGGGAAAAAATAAAAACCTACCGCGCTGAAGCCCGTTTCCTCCGTGCATTGAGTTATTTCCACGCCATGGATTTGTTTGGCAATGTTCCGTTTGTAACCGAAGCGGATGCCGTGGGGCAATTCTTCCCCGAACAAATCCAGAGAGCCGACTTATTCAATTACATCGAATCGGAACTGAAAGCCATCGAAGGCGACCTGGTGGAACCAAGAACAATGTATGCCCGTGCCGACAAAGCAACGGCATGGACACTGCTGGCAACCATTTACCTCAATGCCGAGGTTTATACCGGAACCGCAAGATATGAAGATTGCGCCACTTACTGCGAAAAGGTAATTAATGCCGGATATTCGCTGGCACCGGATTATCAAAATTTATTTCTCGCCGATAACAACGAGAACAATCCGGAACAGATTTTCTCCATCGCCTTCGACGGGAATGCAACACGCACCTGGGGCGGGACGAATTTCATCATCCATGCAGCCATCGGCGGCGACATGAATCCTTCGGACTTCGGTGTCGGCGGCGGCTGGGGCGGAACCCGTACTACCAGTGCTTTTGTTGACAAATTTCCCGACGAAACCGGCGATATTGACAGCAGAGCAATGTTCTTTACCGATGGTCAGTCGAAAGAGATCGAAGACATGGGAAACTTTCAGGATGGCTATGCCATTACCAAATTCAAAAATGTCAGATCGAACGGCTCCAGCGGATCGAGTTTGGATTTTCCGGATACCGATTTTCCGCTTTACAGATTGGCTGATGTTTACCTGATGTATGCCGAAGCTGCCGTGCGCGGAGCTGCCGACATGAACAAAGCCGTCAACTACGTGAACATGATCAGAGAAAGAGCTTACGGTGATAATTCGGGCGATATTACGGCTGCCGATCTTACTTTGGATTTCATCCTTGATGAACGTGGCCGCGAATTGTTCTGGGAATGTCACCGCAGAACCGACCTTGTCAGGTTTGGTAAATTTACCGGTGGCGAATACCTGTGGCCATGGAAAGGAAACGTTGCCGAAGGAACAGCTACCGACAGCAAGTATGACTTATTTCCGATCCCTTCATCGGATATTGGAGCAAACCCGAATTTAGTTCAAAACCCGGGATATTAATCTTAAAAAAATATTATCAGATATGAAAAAAATAGCATTATTTGTTATACTATTGATTGGCATCTCACTGATGTTTTCGTGTGAGAAGAAAGATGCTACTCCGGTTTTGGACATGAGTCAGGCAAAACCGGCTGCAATCACAGAACCCTCAAGCGAAGCCCAGTTTATCTTAACACAGGAAAATGCTGACAGCATTATGACGACTTTTAAGTGGTCGCCTGTAAACTATAATCTGGACAACCTTGAGAAGACCAAATATTCGTTACAGATTGATCTGGCCGACAGCAATTTTGTCAATGCCGTGGAGCTTGTCAACACAACCGAAACATCCTTTGCAATTACGGTTGGACAGATGAACAGTGTGGTGGTTCCTTTGGGACTGGAGACAGGAGTTCCCGGAACGGTTGAAATTCGTATTTTCTCTTACCTCAACACGGACACCGACGTTTCATACCTCTATTCGGATGCCATTTCACTGACCATCACCCCATATGAGGGCATAGTGGATTATCCGAAATTGTGGGTCCCGGGAGATTATCAGGGATGGAACCCTGCCGAAGCACCCAACATTTACGATTTTGACAACGACGGTGTTTTCACAGGATACATTTACATGCCCGAGGGCGGAACTTACGAATTCAAGTTTACATCGGCCCCCGACTGGGCACACATCAATTATGGTGCAGGTGCCGATGAGGGAACGCTTGATACCGACGGCGGCGCACCCAACCTTTCGGTTCCCGGACCCGGAGGCTATTACGTTACCGTTGACGTCAACAATCTCACATGGACCTATGAGCTGCAAAACTGGGGCGTCATTGGTGAATGGTTAGGCTGGGCCGAAGATATCGACATGCTTTGGGATGCCGAAAACCAACAGTTGTATGTTACCGTTGAAAACATCCCTGCTGCCGAAAACCAGTGCTTCAAGTACAGGGCAAACGACAGTTGGGACCTTAACCTCGGCGCTAACGATCCCGATGACGGAACACTGGTACCCGGCGGTGCCAATATTCCTATTCCCAATGGCGGCACTTTGACGTTCTACCTGCGGTTTACAACACCATTACCTACTTATGAAGTAAAAGAGAATTAACATTCTATTTTTCATAACACACTCCATAGCCTTCCCGGACTCCCGGGAGGGCTTTTTTTTTGGGGGGAGTGTGTCTCAAAATCATTACTCAAATTCGACGGCGGGAAGGATTTTCGTTACGGCTTCCCCGAAACCGATCCTGACTTTTTCGTTTTCGGCATGACCTCGGATAATAATCGTGTCGTTGTCGTTGAGGTATTTGCGATGCTCGCCATTGGGCAAAACAATGGGCTTGCGACCGTTCCAGGTCAGTTCCAGCATTGAGCCGAATGCGCCGTGCGTAGGGCCGCTGATGGTGCCCGTGGCAAACAAATCTCCCACATTGATATTGCAACCGTTCACCGTTTGATGGGTCAGTTGCTGAAAAATGTTCCAGTAGATAAATTTGGCGTTCGAACGGCAAATACGATGGGGCTCTTCACCTTCGGGTGCCATAAGGGCTTCGAGACGGATATTAAAATTACCGGGATGTGAATAAGACAAGTAGGAAAAAACTTCGGGCTCCTGTTCAGGACCCTCAACCCTGAAAGGCTCCAATGCATCCAGAGTTACAACCCACGGTGAAATCACCGAGCCAAAACTTTTGGAAAGAAAAGGCCCCAGAGGGTTTTGCTCCCACTGCTGTATATCACGGGCCGACAAATCGTTGAAAAGCACCAATCCGAATATGAAATCGGCAGCATGGTCTATTGGTATTCTTTCTCCCGGTCTTGTTTTTCCTCCCGAAATAAACGCCATTTCAAGCTCGAAATCCATTTGATGGGATGGCCCGAAATCCGGAGTTTCATCTTCATACAATTGTATCTGTCCCAGCGGTCTGCGCACCGATGTTCCCGACACCACTACCGAAGAAGCCTTACCATGATATCCCAAAGGCATGTATCTCCAGTTTTCCGGGATAGGGTCTTTGGGATTACCAAACAGTTTTCCGATGTTTGTGGCGTGCTCAAGGCTGGAATAAAAATCCGTCAAATCGCCGGGCTCAACCGGCATCAGCATTTCCACCTCCGAAATGTCGTAAAAAATCCCGTCGGTAAAATCCTCCGTTCGCCAGATCTCCTCGTTGGCATGGTTGAAGATATCCGAAATCCTTTCGCGAACAGCCTGCCATACCGGCTTGCCAAGTGCTATAAATTCATTCAGGCTGGACCGGTAGAACACCTCACCCGATTCAATTTCGATGTCTTTGAAATAACCCTTTTCGGCAATCGCCGCCAAATCAATTACATGATCTCCGATTCGCGTTCCTGCTCTCGGATTGGTCCTGTTGAACGGTTTAAAAATCCCGAACGGAATGTTTTGAATGGGAAAATCACTCCCATCTTTAACCTGCAGCCAGGTTTTGATTGACGGATCGTTTGCTTTGATCATAAGGCTTCTTTTATAACGGATTCAGTATTTTCCGCAAATATACAAAACCACCGTACGGATTAAAAGCATATCCCGGTATTTTTATGAAAGTAAAAACGAAAATTAAAAGGAATGTTATTTGCCAAAGGCGGATAAATTGACCCGCAGGGTGATATAATTCGGAGAAGTGTGCAATTGATACGTTGCCCTTGAATAATCGATCTGGAATTTGGATATCCTTAATCCGAGCCCCCACGAAAAGCCCACCATCCCCATCTTGTTGTAATTGCCCAACTCTTTCCTGCGCTGGTAGTTGTATCCGATGCGAACCATAAAATATTTTGAAGGGATGAATTCGCCGCCGACAATAACATGGCGCATGAATTGATCTCCAAACTTGGCAAAGCCACTTTCCTCTTCCGTTTCACCGGTAATAGGATCCACTTTGTTGTCGGGATCGTCGGGATCAAAATAAGTTAAATCCCATTTTTGAAGATTTGTTAAAAGAATGGAATATCTGAAAGGCAGGTGTTTCAATTTTTGCGAAAGCCCGAAATCAATTTCAAACGGCAGCGGTTCATTGTATCCCGAAACATAGGGCCTTAACTGAACACCGATGTTGCGGAAAAGCAACGACATGGTAAAATCATTTTTCGGGTTATGGTACGTTCCGGCTACATCCACGGCCAGTCCGTAAGACTGATACTGTTCCAGCCCCGAATAAATAAACTTCATGTTGGCACCGATGGAGAACAAAGAATCCAGGCTCCTCCCCCATCCTACAGCCAAAGCAACCTCATTGGCGGTGAATGTTCCGTAAGTTTGTCCTGTTTCGTCGGCGTAAGTAAACTGACCGTAGTTGATGTATTGTACTGTGGCGTGGTAGGTACCGATCTTGTTGAACGACTTGGCATAACTGGCAAATCCGTAATTCACATCCGAGAAATAATCCACATAGCTTATGGCCAGATTATTATCCATCGAAGGCTGGATGATCGAAGGATTGAAAAATGCCTGTGTAAGGTCGCCGTCTTTAACGGCAAGAAAGTTCCCTCCCATGGCTGCAGTCCTTGCCGAACTGGAAAGATTGAGGAATTTGTAAACGCTGTTGCCCCCTATCTGCGCAAATGAAGAAACCGAAATAATGGTAAAGAAAATTGCTATAAAAAAATATCGAATTTTATTCACTGAAACTTCGTTTAAATAATGATTTGCAAACGCAAAATAAACACATTAATTGTTAATCTGTTTAATATAGATTAATAATACCGCTTTATGGTTGCCTGTGATGAAAAATAATGAAAATGGCCCAACTCATATTTCTTCTTCCTGCGCTGTTTTTTGTTGGATGATCCGTTCCATTCTTCTGAACTGAAAAGCCCGGTTGACAGCCCTGAACACCAGAATCGTCACCAGCGGCATGGTTTCCATGGGTAAGCTCTGCGGCAAGGTTTTCCAGTTGATCAGCAAAAAGAACAACAATAGCGCATACAGCAACAGAAAGATGCGGTTGAATTTCGTTTTTCCTGCCGGGATGCTCCAAAGCAAAACCAACAACGCCGGATTGGCCCAGATAATATTGAGATTGTACCGCAGTGCAAGATGATCGCTCCAAAACCAAAGTATTAAATAAAGCACGCCCAAAAACCCCGAAACGGCAAAGACAAACAAATCAACGGCATTGGAAAAACGTTTGTTCACTTTCAGCCAAAAGAGCTCGGCCACCATCAGAAACATGATAAGCCACAGCACCACCATGGGAGAAGTCATTTCGCGGAATCCGCCTGAAAACACCGTTCCCTTGAGCAACAATGCCGGAGCCGAGGCAATGCCCGTATGTTCGGTCTGTTGCATCAGAAAATCGGGCAGAAATGTAAGTTCCCCGCGGGTAATTTCTTTATCGGCAAAAGGCCCAAGCAAGAGATTGATCCCGAACATCAGCCACGGCCTTCCTGCAAGATAGTGCCGCAAGGCTTTGCGGTAGGTTGTTCCCGATGGAAGATTCAGGCTGTCGCGGATGGCTTTGCTGTCCAAAGTTCCGGAAATCAGTTTCAGGATACGTGTTGAGCAATTATCGGTAAAAAATTTGTACCGGTAATACCTGTTTCCGGGCGTGGCGGCATGTTCCAGTGCGGCATACAATTCCTCTTTCTGCCCCTGGGTCAGCAAAAGGTTCTGACCTTTTATCCAGCGTCCCTCTTCACGGTACTCCGCAACAAATGACGGGTAAGCGGATACCGAAAGTGCATATTGCAGGTCACCTTTCAAAAAGCGAAGGTAGAACCGGGGAATGCCGGGGTCGAAAGTCCCGAAATTATAAACCTTGTCGGTTCGACTTGCAGTATCCACAACCCACAGCGCCGAATGACCGAAGGAAGCATAGAGCGGATGTTCCGGACCGCAGGTCAGAAGCATGACCTTTGCATGTTCCGACAAAACGCCCGCCCGGCCTTGTACCGCAAAAAACAGGATGAACAAAACCAATAGGTACCGGTGGGTATTATTTCTCATTTTTCTTTTGTTCCGACCGCCTTACCACTGCATAAAAATCATTTCCCAACGGAAGGTAGCCCATTTCGTAGCAAAAGTAGTAAACCTTGCCGGTCTTGGTCGTGTAAATGTTGGTGAAATAATCGAAATCAAAACCTTGTTTGGTAAGCATCTCTTTGTGAACAGTATGTTTATCACCGGGAACAAGACTGTCGAGTATTCTGCGATTTTTTTTCAAAATACCGTCAACCCTGCGCATGTAGTTGTTCACATCTCTTTTTTTACGATTGTTGTAAGTGTTGCGGCATTGGTCGGAACAAAATTTTTTATCTATCCTGCCCACCAGCGGTTCACCGCATTCAAGACAAACATTTTGCATAATATTTTTTTTTGATAAAAATAATCATTTTATCACAAACCCGGCATTTGAAGTTACATATTTGACGATACCGCTAGGCAAATTCGATTATTTTTGTAAGAAAAAAAAGAAAACGTGAAAATCTCCACACCACAAAAGCATGTTGCTTTACTGCTCATCATCGTTGTAATCCCCGGCTTCGTTACAGCCCAATACCTTTCGCATCTGTCGGCCACAAAAGACGATGCCGTTTACACCACCTATGCTGCACCCATGGAACGGTCGGATTACCAAACCGACCGGGCATGGTCGCTGATGTGGTACCATGAGCCGGAAAATATTGAGTTTTTCGCTCAAAGAGGCGAACGCTTCGGAATGGCATTTATGCTTGGCGACGATTTCAGAAGTTCGCTGGAGCGTTTCTACAGCGAGCCGGTAATCACTGTTTCTTATCCCGACCTTGTGAAATTTCACTTTTACCCTTACCGGAACATACGGGTGGATGTTTTTTTCGATGTGTACAGCTCAACATTGGCTTTTGCTAAATATACCCTCACCAACGAAGGAAACCGTCCGATAAACCTGAAAGCCTTTCCCTATATTCGATTCCAACACAAAATTGATGACCCGGTTTACAGCGACAGCGCATTTTTTTTCAAATCCGAAATTGTCCGCGACGGGTGGATGCGGGAACACGATATCCCTTACGGCGGAAGCTATTCATCCGTGTTTTTAACTTTCCCCGCCTGCCCGGATGCCGGAACATGTGAAGCGTTGCCGAAACTAAAAGAACAGGTCTCAACAAAATCATCCTTTGCACCAAACCATCAAACGCATGTTTTCTATCAGGAATGTACCTGGCAAATCCAACCCGGCGAAAGCAGATTGCTGACATTAATCACCGGAACTGACGGGAAATCAGGTAATCAGGAAGAACTGAAATCCACATGCCGGCAATTGATCACAATCGATCAGGAACAACTGGTAACAAAAGATGAAATGCTTTTCGCAGATATTCCCGATATCCGTTTTGATAACGAAGCATGGAATGCCGTTTACTGGAACAGTTTCAATCTGATGCGCCAGTGTATGATGCCTGCCGAGGGGAAATGCAGTTATAATTACTATGTTTTTTCGCGCGAGCCCAAATGGGGCTGGGGCTATGGCGGACAGGTGTTTCACGAAAGCCTCACCATGACGGCTTATGCGCTGATGGACGGTGAAAGCGCAATGAATTCGCAGCGTGTGTTCATGGAAAGGCAACTGCCGTCGGGGTATATCAACTACCGGACGGGCCCCTATCTGGACGAACAGATCCCATACAACGGACAACTGACCAGTTCGGCCCCGTGGTACAACTACGAAAACTGGGAAGTGTACAAAATTACAAAAGACAAAACATTTTTGCGGCAAGCCTACCGTTCGGGCAAACGGTTTTACAACTATTTTACGGCAAACCGCGACAGCGACGGCGACGGGCTCTGCGAATGGGGAGCACATGCGGAACTGGAAAGCGTGAGAGATGCGCGTGTTGCCGTGTGGGATAACGTGGGGTGGCCGGCAAATTTTGAGGGTCCCGACATCAATGCGATGCTGGTGATGGAAGCCAAAAGCCTTGCCGGGATGGCCCGCGAACTCCATTACGAAAAAGAAGCCGGCGAGTGGCTGGAAGATGCCGGCAAAAGATCGGCGCTGATCAACCGCTATCTGTGGGACAGCATTCAGGGATTTTATTTCAACGTCAACAAAAACGACGAGACTTTCACCTACCAACAAGAAGATGATTTGAAAATCAAGGAGATCATCGGTTTTCTTCCGCTTTGGGCAGGGGTAGCCGACTCGTTGCAGGCGGCCACGCTTGTGGCAGCCATGACCGACCCCGGACAATTTGGACGCAAATACGGCATTCCTTCACTCTCGGCCGAAGATGATTATTACAATCCCATAGGCTACTGGAACGGCCCCGTGTGGGTGCAATGGCAATACCTTGTCTTCAGGGGACTGCTGGATTACGGATACACCGGAGAGGCACGGGCATTGGCGGAAAAAGTCCTGAACAACATGACCTTCCACCTGAAAAACGATCATGTTTTCTGGGAGTTCTACAGTGCCGACGATCCCGAAGCAGGCTGGAACAAAACCTACATCTGGGCTGGAATTGCCGCCCGCATGTTGTACGATCTAAACAACATACCCTGAACCGACTTTTGACGGAAAAGTATTTTCATCGGTAATTTCAATTACTTTTGCCGGCTGTATTAAAACAATGAAAAAATACAAAAAAAATATTGTCCTCGGGTCTGTTGCAGTCAGCATATCAGCAATCCTGTGGGGTTTCGACGGCGTGGTGCTCACGCCGCGACTTTACAATCTGGATGTGGGTTACGTGGTATTTATGCTACACATCATTCCTTTTGTTTTGATGAATTTTTTTCTTTTCAAAGAATACCGTCATATCAAAAGGTTTACGGGTGAGGATATTTTTTACATCGGGCTGGTTGCAGTTTTCGGCGGCGCACTGGGCACCGTTGCCATTGTCAAGGCATTGTTTCTGGTTAATTTCCAACATTTAACCATCGTTGTGCTGCTGCAAAAACTTCAGCCCGTATTCGGAGTCGCACTGGCAGCTCTTCTGCTGAAAGAAAAACCCGGGAAAAATTATATCCTCTGGGCATCACTGGCCATTATCGGAGGTTATTTTCTGACATTCGGGTTTCACCGGCCCAATATGGTATCGGGAGCCAATACGGTCTTTGCCGCCCTGTTTGCGCTGCTTGCATCGGTATCGTTCGGCAGTTCGACGGTATTCAGCAAAAAGATCCTTCAGAAATACAGCTTCCAAACGGCAACGTTTTACCGGTACGGATTTACTTCTGTCATCATGCTGGTTTATGTTTTAATAACGGGAACCATTCTTCAATACCGTGATACAACCACACTGAACTGGATCATCTTTTTCGTCATTGCCTTCACGACCGGGTCGGGCGCAATTTTTCTTTACTACTTCGGCCTTACCCGGATCAAAGCCATTGTAGCAACCATCTGCGAATTGTTCTTTCCGGTATCGGCCATCCTTTTCGATTATCTTTTCAACGGATCAAAACTCTCCACCGTACAATGGATCAGCGCCGCAGTTATGATCTTTGCCATCGTCAACCTCAACCTTGAAAGAGCCCGCAAATACGATAAACAAACCGTTTAAGGCCGGCAAGTAAAGTTGATCCCGAAAGCAGAAAAACAATTGACTGCAAAAAAAAACCTCCGCCGGTTTTACGGCGGAGGGTCCCAGCAAAAAAGATTTTCCCCTTTAAGAAATAAAGAAAGAAAAAGAAAAGAAAAGAATTAATACTAAACTTAGTAAGTTGTATTATTCTTCTACAAAGATATTTTAAATCAACACTACCACAAGCTTTTTTTTCTTTCTCTTTTTTGGAATTTAAAAAATGATCTTTTCAGTCAAATTTTATGAAATATCGTTCATTGAAACTTTCCGTCCACAGTCACCCAAAATATTTACCACCACCTTTTTACGTTGAGATGGTCAAATTCTGCTCCGCCATATCTCCGACATCTTCCTTACTATTAACACTCATTTTGTTAATAAGTCACCTGTAATCTTTTGCGGCAACAACTATTTATCCTAAAATTGGATATCGTTGGAATAATTGACTGTTGACAAATTTATCATTTTGAATGTAAACCGAATACATATTTTCCAAAAATAAGAAACCGAAGGTTAGCAAATAGCAAGCCAAAACGTTCACATTTTTCACATACACGCTAATTTCGGCTAATTTCTATTTTGATGAGGTTTAATTATCCATGCATCACCGAAACAACATACTTGAATTAACGGTACCTGATGATATCCCGGCACACTTTTCAGAGAAAAGAAGGGATGAAAGCCGCCAACGAGTTTGGTGCTTTTTTTTTAAAAGAAATTGGCAGAGGATAAACCCACCAGTGTCGTTAATACAGCTTATCCTGAAATCGTTAATCTTAAAACATTTTCACCCGCTCCCCCAGATTAAAAAAAACTCCGATTAGCGTCCCGGCCATCAAAGTTTGGAAAAGGAAAAAATATCCGTGCAGATATTTATTGCAACAGGTTGCCGGATTTTGCGTTACTTTCCGTAATTTTGTAGCATTCCCGGAACACACATCAAAAACAACAGCAAATGGAAAACAGAATTGAAGTTGTGCGAGGCGACATCACGAAGCTGCCGGTGGATGCCATCGTCAATGCAGCCAACACAAAACTTTTGGGCGGCGGAGGTGTGGACGGTGCCATCCACCGGGCTGCCGGACCGCAGCTCCTCGAGGAATGCCGTACGCTGAACGGTTGCGAAACGGGAAGCGCCAGGATCACCAAAGGGTACAACCTTCCGGCAAAATATGTGATCCACGCCGTGGGCCCGGTTTGGCGGGGCGGACACCGCAATGAAAAAGCGCTGCTGGCATCGTGCTATTCCACAAGCCTGAAACTGGCGGCGGAACATCAATGCAAAACAATCGCCTTCCCGAACATCAGCACCGGGATATACGGATTCCCTAAAAATCTTGCTGCTCAAATTGCCGTGGAAGAGGTTAACCGCTTCCTGAACCATAACAGCATGCCCGGGAAAGTCATCTTCTGCTGTTTCGACGAAGAAAATTACAAGCTGTACGAATTAATTGTGTAAAAGCACCTTTTGCATTGGAAAACGGAATGGAGATGGCGAGAAGAATAACGATATGGACGATATTTTTGGTGATGGCTACCGGCATGCCGGCGATACTGTACGGGCAAAGGCCCAAAAAACAGGTGGAAGCATTCCGCATCGAAAAAGCCCCTTCGATCAACGGCATCCTTGATGAAGCTGAATGGCAGATGGCTGCTCCCGCGGGGGATTTTTATCAATATAATCCGTATAACGGTGCCGCACCGCATTTCAGAACCGAAGTCCGGTTTCTGTACGACAACAAAGCATTGTACATCGGAGCGATGATGTACGACGATGCGCCGGACTCCATCCTGACACAAATGGGATTCAGGGATTCGCACAACCTGAACGCCGATATCCTTAACATCGACATCAGCACTTACAACGACGGGTTGAATGTTGTTTCTTTCGGGGTTACGGCATCGGGTGTTCAGATTGATGTTAAAGTGACCAACGGCGATGGCGACCGCAACTGGAACGCAGTGTGGCAAAGCAAAACAAAAGTGACGACAGCGGGTGGGTAGCAGAGATCAAAATTCCCTATTCGGCACTTCGCTTTCCCGATGTAACGGAGCAAACATGGGGGCTTAACATCTGGCGCGACATCCGCCGCTACCGCGAAACGGACTGCTGGAACTTTGTGGACAAAAAGATCTCCGGAACAAGCCGTCAGGCGGGCGAACTGACCAACCTGCACGATATCCGGGCGCCGCTCCGCCTCTCGTTCACACCCTACGTTTCGGGATACCTTCAAAAACCCGCCGATCAGAAAACATGGGATTACACCTTTAATTACGGCCTGGACCTCAAATACGGCATCAACGAAAGTTTTACACTTGATATGACGATGATACCCGACTTCGGTCAGGTGCAGTCGGACGACAAAATCTACAATTTATCACCCTTTGAGGTGTATTACAAGGAACATCGTCCTTTTTTTATCGAAGGGATCGAGCTGTTCGACAAAGGAAGCAATGTTTTTTATACAAGAAGAATCGGAAAGCGACCACAGGGATACAAAGCGGTTTACGACAGTTTGCAGGAGGGGGAATATGTTTCGGAAAATCCGGCAAAAGCCAAGCTGATCAATGCCACAAAAGTTTCGGGACGAACGCGAAACGGACTGGGAATAGGTGTTTTCAATGCCATGACCGAAAGAACAGAAGCCACTGTTGTTGACTCTCTGGGCAATGTACGTACGGTGGAGACCCAGCCTTTTTCCAATTACAACATGCTGGTGTTTGATCAAAACCTGAAAAACAACTCCTACGTCAGTATTTACAACACCAATGTGTACCGCGGGCGCAACACATACACGGCCAATGTGACGGGCTCCGAGTTCCAGCTTTACAACAAAAGTTCATCCTACAGTTTGTTCGGACGGTTGAACGTGAGTCAGAAATATTATCCGTCGGAGCGAAACGATTTCGGTTACAATTACGCCGTCCAACTGGAGAAGATCAGCGGGAATTTCAGGTTTTCCATCTATCGGCAGGTGAAAAACGACACTTACGATCCCAATGACATGGGCTTCTCGAGGGTCAACAACACGGTGGCCAACGAACTGGAACTGCAATACAATTTTTACGATCCCTTCGGGCCGTTCCTTTCGTTGAGAAATTCATTGTCGGTGTGGTATGAGGGGCTTTATTCACCGCGTAAATACACGGAGTTCGGCCTTTCGGCCCGTTCGCGGGTCACATTCCGCAACCACATCTCAACGGGGATTAAGATCAAGCTGAAGCCGACGGATCAACATGATTATTACGAAGCACGTGCCGACGGTCAGGTATATATCGACCCGGCGGATTACAAGATCTCGGCGTACCTCTCCCCGGACTACCGGAAAGCCTTTGTGGTGGACATCAGTGCAGGATACAAATGGTCGCCCAAATATTCGCAGCACAACATTTACGGCGAAATTTCACCCCGTTTCAGGGTGAACGACAGGCTGACTTTCAGGCTGGAGGTAAATATTGATCTGGACAACAATAACATCGGCTACGTGGGGAATGTGGTGATGGATGAAAACGATGTGATCGTGTTTGGTCGTCGCAACCTGAAAAATGTGGAAAACATCCTGAAAACAAGTTACATTTTCACTAACAAACTGGTACTGGATTTCCGCTTGCGGCACTATTGGCTCAATGCAAGGTACAACAATTATTACCAGCTTGATGAAGAGGGTTACCTCAATCCGCTGGACTACGACGAAGACAACAATTTTGATTTCAATGCTTTCAACATTGATATGATCGTCAGGTGGGAGTTTGCCCCGGGCAGCGAGCTGGCTCTGGCCTGGAAAAACGCACTGCTCACTCTTACCGAAAACGAAGCGGCAAACAAATATATAGAGAACCTGAAGCATGTGTTGAAATCCCCCTCTGATAACAGTTTCTCGCTCAAAGTGCTTTATTACCTTGATTACTTATATCTGAAACGGAAAAAATAACCCCCCGAAACCAACAACCGGGAATTGCAGGAACATCAATTAAACACACAAGTTTATACAACAATTTCATCAATTATTTCATAAA
>JAOZMX010000128.1:4725-10661 GCA_029934065.1 Bacteroidales bacterium | reverse complement strand
ATGAATGCCGTGGGATCGGGATTAAGTTTCCAATGGCAGGAAAGTGAGGATGACGGTCTGAATTGGAACAACCTTTCCAATTCGGCACCTTATTCGGGAGTTACCGCAAAAACGCTCACAATCATCAATCCGCCGGTTAGCATGAACGGTTTTCAATACCGATGTTATATCAACGGTTATTGTGCTCCTTCCGATACCACCACCGCGGCAACATTATTTGTCAATCCGGTGATCACCACGCTTGCCGGCAATACAACGGTTTGCCCCGACACGGCGGTCATTGATATTTCGGTTCAGGAATTTTACAATGTAGCCGCTTTTTCACTTACATTGAATTATGATACTTCGATAGTTGAGTTCAGCGATTACCGAAACCTTCATCCGATGCTCCAACAGGGGAATTTTGTTGTGAATGCCGATAATGGTCAGGTGAAAATGTCATGGGCTTCAATAAATACGGTGAATATCGGTAATGCCTCGATCATGGAATTGATTTTTGTTTCGCAAGGCGGCACCAGTCCCCTCACATGGGATACGCAAACTCCCGGGAATTGCGAATACAGCGATTACAACGGACATATTATCCTTTCGAGCTATGTCAACGGAAATATCACCGTAAACATTCCGCCCGAGGTAACGTCCGATCCTGAGGATCGTACCGTCGAGGCGGGGAACAACACATCTTTTTCCATCGATGCTACCGGAACAGGTCTGAGCTACCGGTGGCAGGTGAGTGAGAATGACGGCATTTCATGGACCGACTTGAACAATGGCGGCGTTTATTCTCATGTAACATACAAAACCGTGAACTTGTCGAATATTCCCGTTTCATTCGACGGCAACCTTTACCGTTGCCGGGTAAACGGCACCTGTTCGCCGTCCGATACTTCGGCTTCGGCACTATTGAACGTCACCTATACTCCGCCGCCGCAGGTCATCACCAACAGTGTGGGAGAGGTACCTGCCGGCTGCCCGGGGATTGTGTTTGTGCCCCTGATGGTTCAGGATTTCGAAAATGTGGGAGCCTTTTCGCTTACCCTCAAGTACGATACCACATTCCTCCATTTTCTGGCTTGTCAAAACCTGAATGATGCTTTAAACGACGGTACGTTCGTAGCCAATGCATCGGGAGGAAAGGTTTTTCTTTCCTGGGCCTCGACATCGGGTGCTACCATCGGCAACGATAAGCTGGTGGATTTGATGTTCAATACACAAAGCGGTTCCGGCAATTTTATCTGGGACGACACAACACCCGGCAATTGCGAATACACCGACGCAGACGGAAACATCATCCTGTCGGATTACGAAAACGGCAGCATCACGGTTTATTATCCCCCGCAGATCACTGCGCAACCTGCCGACAGCGAGATCGAGGAAGGGCAAAACACCTCCTTTCATGTTGGCGCTGCGGGAGCGGGTTTATCTTACCAGTGGCAGGTAAGTGCCGATACTGGAATTTCATGGAACGATTTAAGCAATCAGCCGCCTTACACGGGTGCAACATCTTCAACTTTATCCCTCAACAATACGCCCCTTGATCTGGATGGAAAGTATTATCGTTGCGTTGTGTCCGGAACCTGCACTCCGCAGGTTGTTTCCGATTTTGCCGTGCTGACGGTAAATCCCACCCAGCCGCCGCCGCAAATCATTCATACCACTGCCGGAACTGTGGCTCAATCGTGTACCGGAAACATTCATGTACCCGTTACGGTTGAGAATTTCAACAATGTTGCCGCATTATCCTTAACCCTCTACTTTAATCCCGGCGTACTGCAATTCGACAGCTATCAGCAGCTGAACCCGGCATTGCAGGGAGGTCAGATACTGTTCAATGCCGTGAACGGCTTCCTGTTTATGAGTTGGGTGTCGTTAACGCCGGTCAATATTGGCGACGGCACTTTGTTCGAATTGTATTTTATTTCCTCATCATTGGGCGGAAGTACCGATCTGATATGGGATCTGGCCAATCCCGGAAACTGTGAATACAGCGATATTACCGGAACGGTCATCCAGTCAACATATACCGACGGCAGTGTGTCGGTTATCCAGGATCCGCTGATCGCCGACGGAGGAAACGATACGCTGATCGCCGTTGGCGAAACGGTGACGTTGAACGGCACGGCAACAGGCGGAACACCATCCTACGAATATTTATGGAGTACCGGTGAAACCACACCGTCAATCACCGTCAGTCCGGTACTTACCACAAACTATACTTTTTCGGTTACCGATAACACGGGGTGCGTTGCAACGGATTACGTGAAAGTTACCGTTCCTCCCGTCCCGGTGATTGACACGGTGGACGTACCCGCCGGATGGAGCGGGATATCGAGTTATGTCATCCCCGAAAACCCTGCGGTGGAAAATATCTTTCTTCCCGTGGTTAACGAGCTGGTCATTTTGACGGATTTTTACGGAAAGCTCTACTGGCCCGCACAGGATGTCAATACCATTGTCAACTGGAATACCCACAACGGCTACACCATTAAAACAACTGCTGAAATGCAGGTCTTGTTTGCCGGAACGGAAGAAACCTGGAAAACGATCAACCTGCTGGGGAACTGGAATCTAATGCCTGTTTTGAGCAAATGTGATATTGATGTTGAAACTTTATTTGACGGGACAAACCTTGTGATCGTAAAAGAAGTTGCCGGAAATCATCTCTACTGGCCGCAATACGGGATCAACTCGCTGGAGTTTCTGCAACCGGGCAGATCATATCTCGTTGATATGAATGCAGGTACCATCATCACTTTTCCGGATTGCAGTTCTTCCGACGGAGGAGGCACTTTAAAACATCCCGAAACGGCAGAGGATTTTCTTCCCGGCATCATTCCCCCCACATGGACTATCCCTCTCTCAACGGCATTAACACATACTGTCGCCATTCCTTCGACGGCCTTTGACGAAACAGATATCAAACCCGGCGATCTGATCGGCGTTTTCGACAACGACGGAGCATGTTACGGGATAGCTCCGGTCGGAAACGATAATATTTCTATCACGCTCTACGGCGACGACCCGACAACCACGGAAAAAGACGGATTTGCCGACGACGACGAAATATTCTTCAGGCACTTTGCTCCGGATCCACAAACCCAATGCGACCTGACGGCGGATTACGACAACACATTGCCCGATCATCAGGGAGTATTTGTTACCAACGGGCTTTCGGCAATCAAATCATTCAAGCAAGTGCCTTCGTCAGTTGTGGTCTTATCCGGCAGCCGGATCAGCATATTCCCGAATCCTTCATCAGGGGATGTTACCGTAATGTTTTCGGGTTTCAACGGGAAAGTTTCACTGGAGATACTTGATTTGCAAGGAAAGATTTTGGATCGTGAAGATTATTTTGTCGAACATGAAAAATATAAAATTGAAAAAGCGCTGAACGGTTTTTCTCCCGGGATCGTCATTTTCAAATTTGTCAACAATAATACAACAATTATAAAAAAAGTGGTGATTAAATAAATACGAACAGATAAATACAAAGCACTATGAAAAAAGTTTACATTTTATTTTTTGTCGGGTTATTTGTCGGGGCATCGGTCAATGCCCAGGTAACATTTACCCAAACAACGACAGACGATTTTGAAAAAGGTTTTCAGGAAAATGTTCTGGTTGGAAGCGGGGACATTTATTTGCCCGAAAAGGGTTCCGACCCCGGGTCGTGGATTTCGACCACCAATCTGCCGGCGGCATTGACGGGACACCAAATCGTAACCTATAAAAACTGGGCTTACCTGATTGGCGGTTACAACGGAAGCAACAACACCGGCAATGTTTACCGGGCGTCGATACAGGCATCCGGTGTCGGTTCATGGACGGGGCTTAACGGTTTGCCCGCAGGCATACGCAAACATGCTGCTGTTGTGGGTGTGAGTTACATATATGTGTTAGGCGGTATTGTGAACGATGCGCCCTCCGATCAGATCTTTTACGCCGCTCTCAATACCGACGGCAGCATCGGGACGTGGCAAACCTGTGATGTCACGCTGCCCGTGGGCCTGTGGGGGCATACGGCCCGGTTTATGAACGGATACATTTATGTCGTGGGTGGTGCCGATGAGATCAGCGGCACGGATGCCTCCGATGCCGTTTATTATGCCGCCGTCAACCCCGACGGGTCGCTGTCGGAATTTACGACAACGGCAAGTTTGCCGCAACCGCGTAACGGCCATTCGATGGTTGCTTACGATGGGAAGCTCTTTGTTATCGGCGGTTATGACGATTCGGGCGTTAAACAAAGCACGGTCTATTATTCGGGAACGGCAGCCAACGGCACATGTACGGGCTGGCTGTCGGATCAGGACTTACCCGTCGCGGTAAGCAATCATGCATCAACCTGTTACAACGGTATGGTGACGGTGATTTGCGGTGATATCGGCGGAGCGGTTCCGTTAACACGTAAAGTTTATTATGCCGATATTGATGAAAGCCCCAATTTGAACTGGACTTTGTCCGACAACGAACTCTATTACCGCCGCAAAGACGGGCAGGCATTTACCGCCAACGAACAGATCATTTTTGCCGGAGGTGAAGAACTCTCGGGAACACCCATTAATGTTTGCCGGTATGCGTTGTTGACCATGGATACCGAAAAAGTGAACAAAGCCTGTTTTGTTTCCTGTCCGTTTTATATCGGAGGTGAAAAGAATATGGACAACATGGATTACAATATCACCTGGAGTGCAGGGAGCAACAGCTACGAAATTCTTTACAGGGTTGCGGGTAACGACGGTGTTTGGGGCAACTGGATATCGGGAGGGACGAGCAATCCCGTTAACATAGGTCTTTCGAAAGCTTACATCCAGTACCGGGTTGATTTTTCGGCAACCGACGATCATCAAATCATCTTTCACGAACTCAATCTGAACATCACGGGTTATACCGAATTGGAAGGAAACCTCAACGGCATAACCACCTTAACTCAAGCCAACAGCCCTTACTGGGCCACTGCCGATATCTGGCTCGATGCGGGAGCCCTTACAATAGAGCCGGGCGTAACCATTGTTTTTTCGCCCAATACCGGGCTGGAGATCGGACAGGCCGATCTTACCTGCGAAGGCACCGAAACCGACCCCATTGTATTTACCTATTACAATGACGAAGAAACAGGCCAGTGGAAAGGTGTTTATTTCAACGGCAATAGCGACGCAGGCACTTCCACCTCTTCGCTTGCCTATACGGAGATCAGGAATGCAGGTATCGGAAGCTGGAATGCCAATCTCTATTGTAGCAATACCGATCAACCGTCTATCGATCATTGTAAGTTCTCCAATGCCGTCGGCAACGGCATTCGTTTGGAGGGTTCGAGTCCTACCATCGAAGATTCGGAGCTGACTAACAACACGGAAAACGGGCTTTACCTCAGCAACTCAAATCCTGCATTAAACAATGTTGAATTCGGTGAAAACGGAAATGCAGGAGTCTACTATGCAGGTGCAGGACTTAATCCTGTTTTCACAAATTGTCTGATCCGGGAAAACACTTATGGCATTTATGCTCCCACGCCCGATAATTCGTTTGTTGCTCCGGCAGCGGGAACCTATATTTTACAGGATAATGTTTCGGATATTGCCATTGGCGGGGGTACCGTTACAGCCGACCGCAACTGGGCTTATTTCGAACAGGGATATGCCGTTCTCGGTACCGTTTATGTTAAAACATACGGAGGACATCCCCGTCTTACGATTCAACCGGGCGCTACATTGAAATTTGCCGCCGGGGCACAAATGAAAGTTGGGGGTAATTCCAATGAAGGAGGCGAATTGTATGCCGAGGGAACAAGCGATGATTTAATTACGTTCACCGCTTTGAACGGTGAGACAGGAGGGTGGAACGGAATGGTTTTTGCCGATGGCAGCGACAGTTACAGCTCTTCATCCTCACTGCGGCACTGTATTGTAGAGAAAGGTGCGGATTACAATCTGTAC
>JAOZMX010000128.1:0-4625 GCA_029934065.1 Bacteroidales bacterium | reverse complement strand
TTCATCCTCACTGCGGCACTGTATTGTAGAGAAAGGTGCGGATTACAATCTGTACAGCGATCATACACAGGAACCCTTTGTACTTTATTCCACTTTCAGAGAAGCAGGGAACAGGGGTATTTATTTAAACACTTCGGATATCCCCATTGAAGAAACCACATTGGAGAACAATGGCGAATATGGCTTGTATCTTATCAGTTCAGGCCCTTCGCTTGTTTTGGTAAATATGAACGGTAACGGCACTGCCGGGGTTTATTATGGGGACGGCAGTTGCAACCCAACCTATTTTTCATGTGAGATCAGCAATTCGGATTTTGGCTTCCGGTATTACACATGCAATACCTCAATTGATAACAGCATCATCAACGGAACGATTACCTTCAATAATATGAAGGCCATGATAGCCATTCCCGGTGGTACGATCAACGCAAGCCGAACGTGGGGGTACCTTGAATTTGGCTATGCCATTCTCGGAACCATAGAAATTTATAACAATAGTGTTCCCTGTTTAACGATAGCGCCGGGCAATACCCTTAAATTTGAAAAAGATGTGAAATTGCATGTAGCCCATCCTACAAGCGGAAACTCATGGGGAATGGGAAGGTTGGTTGCCGAAGGTACGGCAGAGGAGCCGATCCTGTTTACCGCCTTAAACGATTCCGCCGGAGGGTGGAACGGCTTGCAATTTAATGATGCTTCGGACAGGGATGGGATTGTATCTACATTAAAGAATTGTTCCATCGAAAAAGCCGCCGAAAACAATATTTATTGCTATTCCACAACCCAGCCCACATTTGACAGTTGCGTCATTGCTTATTCTTCGGGAACAGGGATCAATCTCAATTATGCTTCACCGTCGATCAATAGAACACAGATTATCGAAAATGCCTCATACGGGATTTATATCAATAACAATAGTACTCCCGTTATCGGTAATGCTCCGGATAAGAGCTGCGATTTGTTCAACAACGGGACCTATGATATTTACAATAATTCCGGCAACAATATCAATGCCCGGTACAATTTCTGGAATACATTGGACAGCCTTGTTGTTGTGAGCCGAATATATGATAAATACGATAATGCGGGAAAGGGAGAGGTCTATTTTTCACCGTTTTCATATCAGGGTTTCAACCCCTTGGATACTTTAAACCGGTTGAGCGGGAATTTGATGTATGCCAATGATGATTCTACAAGTATGCCCGGAACCACATTGTACATCATCAACGAAAAGAATATCGTTAAAGATTCCACAACGACCGATGGCGTAGGCGATTATCTCTTTGACGGATTGAGTAATAGTTTCTGTGAGTTTACCATTCCCGATTATTACGGAGGGGTAAATTCGACTGATGCCTTGCTTATCCTGCAACATTTTGCCCATGTGATTACACTGGACGGCGTGAGACTGATGGCTGCCGATGTGAACGGAAGCAATACGGTTAACAGTACGGACGCACTTTTTGTGATGAAACGTTTTGTTCATCTGATTGACGAATTTCCGGTCGGCGACTGGATTATCATTCCCGATATTTATCCGTTGCTTCTTTACAACGACACGATTGAAACCGACTTGTACGGACTCTGTTACGGTGATGTGGATGCTTCGTTTATTGCTGCCGACAAAAGGGACGGCAATACAATAGAATTAGTACACGGGACCGAAATGGCAATTGATTCGTGGCAAAAATACCGTGTTTTTGTAACGGTAAAAAATTCCGTGACGGCGGGTGCTGTTTCGTTGGAGTTTATTTATCCCGACAACGCAATGGATATTCACAGTGTAAAACTCTTGCCGGCCGGTCAGGAGATGATCAGTTATTCCGGCAGTGGTACGACAAGAGTGGCCTGGGCCGATCTTACTCCGGTAACACTTAATAAAAACGATGTGATGCTGGAACTGCTCATCGAAACAAAAGACATCTCTTCGATTGAAGGAGATATTTCCATTGAGCTTGGAAACGGCAGCGAGATGGCCGGCCCGTCGGCGAATATTTTGCAGGATGTGGTTTTGAATATCCCGCTCCTGACGGTCAATCACAATGAAGAGGATGCCTTACAGGCTTCTGCCAACAAGCTGATCACCTCGGTTTACCCCAATCCGTTCCGCAACGAAACTACCATCGGATACCGGGTACCGGAAGAGGGGAATGTGAACATCACCATCCAAAAAATCGACAGCGATAAAAAATTCGTTATACTCAACCAAAGGGTTGCTGCAGGAGAATATCAAACGAACTTTAACGCAGCCGGTTTCCCTTCGGGAATCTACATTTGTACCGTCAGTATCTCCAACGGCCTCAAAGTTTGGTTTGACAACAAGAAGGTGATCATAAGGAAGTAAACCGTACCGGGAAAATATTCCCGGATACGGATTTCCCGTCTGGCGGCCCTTCCTCCGGACGAGTTAAACGTATGGTTGGAAAGGCATTCTGCCATTTGTGTACGCGGGGATTTTTGTGAAGGGGGCAACCTTTTTCCACCCCACCTCAAAAGAATTGAGGAAACGCTCTTTGAGGGGAAACAATACAATTGATGCCGGGAATTTTGACCCCGGCATCAATTTTTTTTTGAATGCAATTGCCAAACAAACGACTAATCCGGCAGTTGACTTTCTTTCCCGTTGTTCGGCACCCAGTAGTCATCTTTATCGGGATTGTTCACCTGTCCGTTCATGTTAAAATCGGAGAACAAGTAACCTTTTTTCCCCGCATGATTACGCCAGATAATGAGATCAGACAAATTGACAACACCGTCTTTATTGGCATCACCCGCATACATTCCATACACCCCGCCGCCGAGATTTTTAAGTGCATCGGTACCGTAAGCCTGACCGGAAGATGTAGTGAAATCACAAGTGTAAATTTGATGTGATTCACTCAAATGGTTTGCGGACAAGATTCCGAGATGATTTCTTTGCCAGATCACCACAAATAATTCGTCATCAATGGTTTTGTTGAATTCAAGATACGACGAACCGTCCAAACCTACAATCACACCGTCATTTCGGATAAACGCCGCCATTTGGTCCACTGATGTGGAATGTGTGGCGGAAGCCGCATCCGGAGCATCACGAAATTCAAGAAGCACCCAGTCCACAATGCTGCCGTTGGGGATTTTCGGTACGCTTTCGCTGCCCGAATAGTTCCACGGAGGTGTGTTGAAAGGTTGCGAAAGGGGCAGGATATCGTTGAGGTCAACATTCATATTCGCTCCGTTGTAAGGCCCTTCCAGATAGAGTTTCAAATTGACATAAAATTCATGTAGCGGATAATTTTCACTATGGCATTCATCACTCCATGAAGAAAAATTAACGGTACCCAGCGCAGGATTGTCCGGGTTGTGATAGATTGAGTTTTCAATTTCCGCGAGATTGGTTGAGCCCCAGTAAATAAACTTGGCTTCAATATTATGGGTGCCGTTATAAAGATTGTAAACGCCGTTTCCGTAAATGTCGTGCCAGTCACCGGCCTGCGTGCCGAAAGTAGCATTGCAGTCTCCCTGAAGGTAGATTCCGTAAATATTGTTATAAATGATCAGGTTATGATTGGGAAAAGCGGGATTGCTGCTGAAACCGTAAAAACCGTAATCGTTCCTGTATAAAATATCATCGCTTATGATGGTATTTGCACTGCTTGACGCACAATAAACACCTGCATTATCATTGTGATGAATATACGTATCGAAAATGGTCTGCGTTGTGCTTGACCCCACATAAACACCGTTTGTTGCGCTGTAACTGATTTCGCAATTGGTCATCTGAATGCCGTTCGTCATCCAGTCAATACACACATTTCCTTGCGATGAACCGCCAAAGGAAATATCACAAAAATTCAATACGCAAACAGGATCGGCTCCTGAAAATGAAAGACTTTTCCAATCACCGGGCGAAGGGGCAAATTTGTTTGAAGTAAATGTAATATGATCCGAAGAGGTTCCGTTAGCCACCATTTTCCCTTTACAATAGATTTGAAAATTCCCGTCGAATTTGATGATATTTCCGGGCTCAATGGTTAATGTATTATCATTTTCTATGGTTAAATTACCCCCGACAATATAGGGCACATTGTGGTTCAGCCACGTTCCGTTGTACATCGTTTCGGCACCTACCCAGATGGCATCGGGATTGTTGCCCGTCATGGTGAGTGGGCCCGTAATATTTTTTACATTGTCGCCGTAAGTTCTGATGGGATAACTCCCGTTGTTTTCGATGGTGCAATTGGAAACGAAACATTTTGCAGCATCACCATGACAGTATATGCCCACTGTGCTGTTGTCCGATATTACGCAGTTTGAAATAGTAGTCGAGCTGTTGGTTGAAACATAAATTCCGGCATTTGCACTGTGTTCAACGGTGCAATTGGAAATGGTAACATTAGCACCTGAATACCCGTCATAGATGATCCCCAAATCCGAACCACCGTATGTCAAATCACAATAGTTGAGGATGGTGCCGCCGTCGGCCTGATTAAAGTGTATGTACTTCCAGTCGCCTGCTGCCGGCGTCGCCTGATTGGAGGTGAAAATGATATGATTGCCGGCATTACCGTTAGCCACAAGTGCCCCATTGCAATAGATTTGAAAATTCCCGTCGAATTTGATGATATTTCCGGGCTCAATGGTTA
>JAOZMX010000127.1:2864-10664 GCA_029934065.1 Bacteroidales bacterium | reverse complement strand
TGGCGTACAGTTTATCAATTGTTGTAAACTGTTTGTCGAATTCCGGATTGTTGGCTGCTTTTTTGGCTTCAATCACGTTTTTATACAGTGTCCTTACTTGCTTGAGGTTTTTCTCTGCATCAGGATAATTGACTGCGTTCACCATATTGTTGGTCATAGTCATCTGGGAAATCCACAAAAACATTTTGTCGGTGAGGTCAAGTCGTCCGTTGACCGCGTGGATTTTATAGTAAACCATGCAGATATGGGAACAGTTCATGGCCGCGACTTTGTAGTTGCCCTTCTCAACACGGCTTTGCAGGGCGTCAATTACATCGTTGAATTCCACGAAATAAGATTTCCACAAAGGGTCACTTGCATAAGCCTCCGGTGGTTTATCAAGGTAGTTTTTCTCGATTGTCTTCAATTGTGTACGCAATTCTTTTAAACCTTTAAGTATTTCTGACTGCTGGTGAAGTTTGGGCTGCTTAATCATGCCACAGGTCATGATTGCTTTTTTGTGCAGAGCACTGAAGTCCTTTTCAAAATTTGTTTGTGCAATGGATGTGGCGCTCAAGGCAAACATCAAAATTATCGCACCGATGAATTGAATTCCTGATTTTTTCATTGTCTTATGATTTTAATAGTTTATTTTTCTATTAATTATCTGTATGAACAACATTCACTTTCTTTTTCGTACTATCCGCCATGTAGGCAAACATCGGCACATATATCAAAGTAAGCAGGGTTCCTATCAGCAAACCTCCAATGGCAACATCCGACAGCGGGCTTAATCGTTCCAGCCCGACTGCCTGCTCCAATGCGATGGGAATCATACCGGCGATGGTCCCAAAAGCGGTCATCATTACCGGGCGGAACCTGACCCGTACACTTTCGATGGCACTTTCAAAAGGTGTTTCTCCACTCTCTTTGTATTTCTGGTAAAAGTCTATCAGCAAAACCGCATTTTTTATGATGATACCAAACAGCAAGAGAATGCCCAGCATGCTCGGCAAGCAACTGGGTTTGTGAAACAGTAACATGCCCCATGCAGCACCTATCAACGAAAGCGGCAACACCATAATCATAATCAGTGACATTTTTACAGAACGGTAAATGGCAATAAGTACCACTATTAAAAGTATGATGCCAAGCCCGATGGCTTTCAACATCCGCTTAAAACTGTCGTTGATTTGTTTCATATCGCCCTCCTGTGTAAAAACAATATCACCGTTTTCCGATTTTACTTTTTGCAGAGCCGCTTCGGCATCATCGGTAAGATGTGTCACCGGACGTTTGGCACGGTAACCGTTTACATCGATGCTGTAGAGCATTTGATTTCTTTCAATTTTTGCATAGGTCAGCCTTCTCGATAAGGTGGCAAAAGTTTCCAGCGGAACATCCCCGAATTTTGTTTTGATTGGTAATAAGCGTAAAGTTTGTTCGTTTTGGCTGAACTTTCCTTTTAGATAGAGGCGTACCATTTGTGTGTTGAGTGACTGCAAATCGGCATTAAGCCCTACAATTTGTCCTTTTACAGGAATTTGCATGGCAATCTGGAAAGGAGTAACACCATAGCTTAAGGCTTTGTTTTCATCGATATCCAGCACTATTTCGGTAAAGTCTTTATCCCAGCTTCTCGACAGGGAAGTCAGCCCTTTGATATCTTCAAGTGCTTTTTCGACCGAATATGATTTTTCTGTCAAGCCGTCAACCATGGCTGATTTCAGCCTTACATCCAATGTTGCCTTAATGGATGAAACGGCCGTTGCTCCGAAATCAAAAACATCCAGCCTCTTTAAACCTTCGAGGGTCGCCAGTTTGTTTCGCAGGGTATCTTCAATGCTCCACATATCCGGTTTCCGGCTGAAGCGGTCAACACAATTGATGGTGACGGTTGCTTCGGCAGGCAGATTGCCGCTTCCGAGACTCATGACACCGGCTTCGGTACCAAAAGCAACAGAGCTCCTGACCACCCAGGGTTGTTGATGCAGCCATTCCAAAAACGGTTTAATCTTTTCTTCGGCACTGTTCACCGTTTCGTTGGAGCTGAACGAAAGTTGTGCTTTTATGATACCCGTATCCATAGGAGGCATGGCATCTCTGCCGATTACCGGCATAACGGTTTTCATGCTGACAATCAGCAATGCAATCACCCCCAGCGTCAGGACTAATCTTCTTATCACTCTTCGTTTGCCGTTGGAATATTTGATGACACTTACATAAGGTTCTACCAGTCTGCCCATGGTCTTTTGATACAATTTGTCGAACCACAGCTCGGATTTGGTTTTTTTTGTTCCTTTTTTATAAAACACTTCCAGCAATTTGGGGATAAATGTGATGGAAAGAAAGAATGAAATCAGCAAGGAAATAATCAGGGTAAAGATTAAGGGTTTAAAAATCTTTTCGGGGAAACCACCCACAAACATCAGCGGAAAGACAATGGCAATGGTGGCAATGGTTCCCGACCAAACAGGCCCGATTACCTCTTTGGTACCCTTCTGGATGGCCGTCCGCAAATCTTCTTTCAGTTCATTCAAATGTCGTTCAATGTTTTCCAAAACAACCACGGCATTGTCGGTAAGCAATCCAAGCGACAGAATAATGGCGGTGTAAATAACAATATTCAATCCGCCTCCGGTAAACCAGATTACGGCCAGGGTGGAAAAGAAAACCATCGGTATGGTGATTGCCGCAGCTAAAATGGCTTTATAATTTCCGATGAAAAGCATGATGACCAGTAATGTAAAGAAAATAGCATCCCGCAGAGCTGCCAGCATATTATCGTTTGAGAGTTCTATCAAATCCCGTTGCGTGTCGGAAATTTCAAAGTTGATGTTCGGATATTTGGTTTCGAGCTTTTTCATTTCCGCACGGGCGGCTTTCGATACGGAGAGCACACTTCCGGATGGCGAACGTTGAATGGATAAGGCAATGGATTCTTTGCCGTTTCCAATATATCCGCTGCGGCGTTTCATGTGTCCCCATTTTACATCGGCTATGTCACCCAGTTTTACATTGGGCATAACGGGAAGTTGCTTCAACTTTTCAATTTCATCTTTTTCACCGTAATAAGTAATGGTGTAAAAGCTGTTTTCACCTTTTATAAATCCGATGGGAATATCACGATTGAGTGTTTTGATGGCCATGGCTATTTTGTCGAAATCAATGTTGTAGCGCTTGGCCTTAAATGGATCAACATCGATGTTGACAGCACTTTGATAACCGCCAAACACCTCCACATTACCGATATCGGGATTACTTAATAAATGGGGTTTGATAAAACTGTCGGCAATTTTCCGGATATCTCCCAAACTTATCTTGTCATTTTTGGGCGACAGCGAAATAATGTCAACAGGCAACGTGAAATCACCGACGGTATAAATGGCGGGGTTGGCATTTTGAGGCAGTTTGCCTTTGGCAATGGACAATGCGTTGGCCACGTCCACAGCAGCGGCATTCAAACTCTTTTTATATGAAAATTCGGCTTTTACAATGGAAAAGTTGGCCACATTAACCGAGCTGATATCGGTTACCTGCCCCAAGCGGGAAATCTCCTGTTCGATGGGTTTGGACACGGTATTGGCTGCAACTTGTGCTGTGGCACCGGGAATTTTTGTCAGCACAATTACCTGCGGTGGATTGGCATCGGGAAACAGGTTTTTGGGCAATGTTTCCAGTGCAATGATGCCGATAATAAA
Organism: Bacteroidales bacterium; assembly: GCA_029934065.1. Lineage (GTDB taxonomy): Bacteria > Bacteroidota > Bacteroidia > Bacteroidales > 4484-276 > 4484-276. The sequence goes on along the minus strand of JAOZMX010000127.1, from coordinate 6,984 downwards.
AAACCCGCCGATTAATGCATAAAGTGTGTACGGCCGTTTGTAGAAATAATCAAACATAATTTATTCCCCCTTAACTTTAAGTGAAACACCCGTTAAAAGCTTCAGCAGGATATCCTGTTTGGCAACCACTATCTCTTTACCCAACAGCTCGTTGTTGTCAACAACAATACCCTGCTCGCCGCTTTCGATAATGCTGACTTCGTGTGCGGCAGCCTGATTTCCGTTTCTTACCATAACATAATTTTTCCCGTTGCGATTGATGATGGCATCAAACGGAAGTAGGATTGCATTGCCGTCGAAAACAACCACATTCACTTCCACACGGTCGCCACTTGTCATTCCGGGTACATCGGCGTATGCTTTGTACTCCACCAGGCCGTGAAAAGTGCTGTTGAGCGGAATGGCATCAAAATAATCATCATTGTACTCCACCGACGATATTTTTATATGGGAAGGAACCCGTACCAAAAGGTAAAAGCCGTTTTCAGCCTGAATATTGGCAATGGGATGTCCGGGCATGGCCATGTCCCCGCTATTTACCATGGTCTTGGAGATGTTGCCGTTAACCGGTGATTTGATGATGGCATAGCTCAACATATTGTTAAGCTCATTCAGTTTTTGTGTCAAGGCTTCCTTTTTCGAACTCAATTCCGAGAGTTTACTTTCCTCTTTTTGTGATTGCTCGATGGATGCCCCCTCAACCGCCAACAATTCCTGTGTCCTTTGGTGGGTGGCTTTCATGTTTTTAATTGCTACGTTAACCGCCTCCATTTGTGCTTTCACACTTTTAATGTTGCTCTGGATGCCGGTATTATCAAGCCTTGCAACAATATCTCCCCGTTTAACTTTCGAGCCGCTTGCCTGAATAAAATTAACACGGGCAGGAATTTTAGAGGATAATCTTACATCTTTGTCATTCATCGAAACGGCGAGATAAGGCAGGGTAAGTTTTACGTGTTCCTGTTTTACTATTTGTGTTGAAACCACTACATCATAGTTTTTGGCCACCGGTGCGCCCGCATCCCGGTTTTCGGCTTTTTTGATGGCGATAACACCCATTGCAACAAGGGCTATGCTTACCACAACCCATATAACTGATTTTGTACTGATTTTTTTCATTTTTTATATCCTCCGGTTATTTAACAATTTGTTCGATATCATTTCCGTAAATCACTGCAAGTTTCATCAGAGTTTGCCATTTTTCAGCTATTGCCTTATAGTATTTCGATTTTTCCAACACAAAGTCATCTTCATATTTCAGGTAATCTTCAATGGTCATCCTATCGTTGCTGTATGCAACCTTGGCAACCTTCAGCAATTCTTCTTTATCTTTGATACTTTGCTCATATAATTTAATGGTATTTTCAATAATTTTCAGATTGTTTTGCTGTTGACGCGCTTCAGTTGATAATTCAAGTTCTTTGTCGGCCAAAGTGTTTTCAAGTTCGCGAACTTCCAAATTGGTTTTGGTGATTTTGGCATATTGCGATTTGTTAAATATCGGGACTTTTAAAACCAGCCCCACTGTTGTGTAATCTTTGTTTACCCTCCCATCATTATTGTATGCATTGGCCATGCTGTGATTGTAATTTCCGCGTGCCACCAACATCGGCAGTAATTTCTCTTTTTCGGCACGAAGCCCGAGCCTTTCGGCATCAATCTTAAACCGCAACGGCTCTAATGCCACCAAACCGCTGTCAACGTAGCTCCCCGTCTGAACCATTGGGATGTCGTTTTCAAGGTAAATTCCGGTCAAGGATTGGATCATTGAAGAGGCTTGTGATTTATTGATTTTAATCCCTGCAATGGAAAGGTCTATCTGGTTTAAAGCATCATTTATTTTCAGCAAGGCACTTTTTGGCGCCCTGTCGTTGTTGACCTTGATGGTAATTATCTCACGGGTTTTTAAAATGGACTGCCTTTTTTTGTTCAATGCGTCAATCATCTCGTTCATAAATTTCAGATTGGCATTCAGGCTCACAATCATCGCTTCGTTTTTAAGCAGATTAATGTATTTCATGGCCTCTGCCGAGCGATACATGGTTTTTGCTTTTGAACTCATGGTGTAAATCGATTTTACAAAAACAGGCATCGAAACAGAAGCCCCTACCCGTAAAATATTCTGACTGAACGGCTGGGCAATCGACTGGTCTTTTACCATCGCAAGTAATTCATTGGGAGCAACGGGCAGCATACCCGTCGGGCTCGTGGTGTAGTCATAGGTTCCGAACGCATCAATCTTCGGAAACAGATTTCCGGTTGCCATCTTTTTCCCGGCTAATGCCTTTTCCAAAACCAAATTGTCGGCAATGGCTTTCGGATGGGTTTTCAGCGAATCAAACAGCGCCGTAATACTTTCAGCCTGCTGTGCCTGTATCAGCAACGGAAAGAACAGCAAAACTAACACAAACATTTTTGTTGGTTTCATTTCTTTTGATGTTTCTTCAATTATTAACTAAGTAAGTACTTGCTTGCAAAAGTAAACAGGAATTTCATATTTGCAAATTTTTTCACAATTTTTTTTATTTAATTGGAGTCATTTTCGATGGGCGATTGAAAAACAATCTCAATTACCTCATACAAAAACTTATGGTAAAAACCATTGTGGGAATTTCAATAATTGTCTTCGGAATTTATGTTTTGTAACGTTTATTTTTTCGCCTGATTGGCCACCTGCTCCTGTAATTTCCTGATGGTTTCGGGATCGCCGATAAATTCGTCGCTCAACAGATTGAGGTCGTCGTCAAATTCAAAAACATAAGGAATACCGGTCGGTATGTTGAATTTGATGATTTCTTCTTCCGACATGTTTTTCAAATATTTGACAATGCCGCGCAAGCTGTTGCCGTGGGCGGCCACCAATACTTGGTCGTGTTCGGCAAGCGCCGGTTTGATATTGTTTTCCCAGTAAGGAATCAAACGCTCGATGGTGTCTTTCAACGCCTCGGTGGCAGGGAGCTCTTCAGGCGAGAGCTCTTTGTATTTGGCTTCGAAGCGCGGATGCCGTTTGTCGTTGATGTCCAGCGGGTCGGGTGGTATGTCGTAGCTGCGCCGCCACATCAGTACTTTGTCGTCTCCGAATTTCTTGGCTGTTTCGGCTTTATTCAGCCCTTGCAGGTTGCCGTAGTGCTTTTCGTTCAGCCGCCAGCTTTTATACACGGGAATCCACATCTGTTCCATCTCCTCCAATGCCAGCCACAAGGTTTTGATGGCCCGTTTCAGGTAAGAAGTAAAAGCGAGGTCAAATTCAAACCCTTTTTCTTTCAAGACCCTGCCGGCCTCTTTGGCTTCTTCAATTCCTTTCGGGGTCAGACCCACATCCGTCCATCCCGTAAAACGGTTTTCCTTGTTCCAGACACTTTCGCCGTGCCTTAATAATACCAATGTTTTCATAGTTTCTATTTTTTGTTTGATTTTTTAATCACAGAATTACAAAAATAATCAATTATTCAACTTCCGTCTTATTTGCACAAAAAATCACAAAATAAACAGAAATCAGACTTATTGTTTTAAATAATTATTAATTTTGAAAAAACGAATTGCAATGAGATATTTCAATACTTCGGGGCCAAATATACCGGCAGAGCATTACACGCTGAAAAGGGAAAAGCTAATTGCTGAAGGGATTGACCTGGTTTTTAAAAAACGCTATTTCACAATTTGGGCGCCGAGACAAACAGGGAAAAGTACCTATTTCAGGTTGCTTGCCGACAAACTCAAACAAAAAGGATATAAAGTTGCCCAAATCAATTTTGAAAATTACCGAAATGCTTCACTCGACAGTTTTTTATACAGGTTTATCGGAAAAATCAAAGAGTTTTGGGGAGTGTCATTTGAAGGTGAAACCGATATTTCCAAGATATTCAACCGTATCGAGAATATTAAGGATGAAAATTTTGTTCTTATCATTGATGAAGTTGAAGGCATAAACCGGGAATATTTCAATGACTTTTTGCATTCAATCAGAAATGCCTACCACTCCCGCGAAACGCATTGCCTCAAGAGTGTTATTCTTGTGGGAGTTTCCAACATCCTCGGCGTGATAAGCGACAATGCTTCGCCGTTCAACATCACCGATAATCTCGAAATACCCTATTTTACCGAAGATGAAGTTTTTGAA
>JAOZMX010000127.1:0-2854 GCA_029934065.1 Bacteroidales bacterium | reverse complement strand
CCTGCTGGAACAACACGAAACCGAAACCGGGCAACTTTTCGAGAAGAAAGTGAAACACGAGGTGTATCGCATTACCGCCGGGCAGCCCGGGCTGGTAAACGGATTTGCAAAGAAGTTGACAGAAGGCAATCCTGACAAGAACCCATTGACCTACAACGATTATTTACGTGTTGAAGACTGGTATTTAACAGAAGCAATAGATAAAAACTTTGAAAACATTCTGAAAATAGCAAAAGAGGAACGCACTTTTTTGGAGAGGCTACTGTTTACCGAGGATAAAATACCGTTTAAAATTGACCGTCCGAGCATCAAATTGCTGCACACGAACGGACTAATCAAAAAGGACAAGGACGGCATGGTTACATTTTGGGTCCCCTTTTATAAAAAGCGTTTGTATGATGCCTTTTATCCATACACCAACGGTGAGCAGGGGGAACTTGCCGGCGACATTTACGCTCCCGATTTCATCCTGAAAAACGGAGACCTGAACATTGATAAACTGATTTCCTTTTACAAAGATTATGTAAAGCGGCGTGGGTTCAAGGTTTTTCTGGAAAAAGACGAACAAGGCAATTACAAATCAATAAAAGAGAGTGCTCTTTTGTACAGTTTTGAAACATTCATTACGGCTGTAATGATGGAAATGAAAGGAAAGATTTACAGAGAAGCCGATACGGGACTTGGTAAAAGCGATCTCGTGATCAATTACGGTGGGAAAGAGATACTGTTTGAAGCCAAAATATATTACAGTTTTTCGAAATTTACAGACGGCAAAAAACAACTGGCTTATTACTGCAAAAGCCTCGGGCTCGATAAAGGCATTTACCTTGTTTTTATCAAAAGCGGGAAGAATTATCCCGAAGCCGTAAAAGAACAAATCGAAACAATTGACGGCGTTATGATTTTAACCTACCTTGTGGAATATGATGACACAAAATGGTGAGGCAGTGAACAATGATTTTGGTAATTAACATTCAATAAAACCAAACTTATGAGGAAAATTTTACTATCTTCTACACTTCTTCTATTTGTTTTTCAGGTTTTCGCCCAATTTGATAAAAAAGCCGAGCTGAAAAAGTCGGAAGAATTCCAGCAAGAGCTCAACGCCGAGTTTGCCGATCCGCAGGAATGCCCGCTGACAGAAGCGGACAGGGAACATTTTGAAGGGCTTGATTTTTTTCCTTTGAATCCTGATTTTTGTTTCGAGGCTGATTTTTTGCGGACGCCGCACGAAGCACCGTTTATGTTGAAACGCACCAAAGATGAAGTGAAATACGTAAAATACGGCGAAGTCTATTTTACTTACAAGGGACAAGAGCACATGCTGAATGTTTACCGGAATCTGAAATACTACGAACGTGGAGAATACATGGATTACCTGTTTTTGCCTTTTACCGACTTTACGAACGGCATAACAACATACGGCGGAGGCCGGTATATTGATTTGACCGTTCCCGAAGGAAGAACCATCGTGATTGATTTCAACCGGGCGTACAATCCGCTGTGCGCTTACAACAAAAAGTATTCCTGCCCTATCGTGCCGAGGGAAAACGACCTTCCCATCGCCATAGAAGCCGGTGTAAAGGCCTTTCATCATTAGCAGAAAATCAAAAGTAAACAATTTAATAACCCAATCAATTCAAAAAAAATCATTTTGTATTATGAAAGCAAAAATTACTTTATTCATTTTCGGGATGCTTATTGTGCTACCGTCATTGTATGCCCAACGGAAAGTTTACCACCTTTCGGAGTTGCCCGACCCCGGGAAATTTGCCGGTTACGCTGATGTTGAAGGGTATTTGCTTGTTGATAACGGTTTCACACAACCTGTTCAGCATTCGGTTTTTAAGGATGGGATAACCGTAATGGACGGCTGGCCGGTTGAGAAAACGGGTGCCACAAGCCGCGGGGGCGTTTATGCCAATCTGGACGATGACCCCGAATTAGAGATCATTTACAATATCAACATGAGAACTTATGCCTGGAACGTTGACGGTTCGGATGTCCCCGGCTGGCCGGTGTATGTGGGAAACACGCCTGCTTTCGGAGCGCCGGCATACGGCGACATTGACGGTGACGGTTATGATGAGATCGTCGTGTCGGTAGCCAACAACAACAGCGGCAAGATTCAGGCTTTTGAAAAGGACGGAACACCGGTTGCCGGCTTTCCGGTCACATTAGACGGCGGGCCCACACGCACCCCTGTGCTTGCCGACCTTGACGGTGACGGAGCCATGGAGATCATTCTCGAGTTAAGACGGTATCCCGACGGTTTGGTTACCGTTTATCACGGCGACGGCACCGTAATGGAGGGCTGGCCCGTGATGATGGATTACATCCCGGCATCGTCGGTGGCCGTCGGCGACATCACCGGCGACGACGTTCCCGAGATCATCGCCGAATCCTATTATATGGTCTGGGCATTTACGGCTAACGGTGATACCCTTGACGGATTCCCGTACGAGCCGGGCAACGACCGTGTTTTTTCCTACTCAAGCCCGGTGATTGCCGACCTCAACGGCTTCGGCTCTCCGGTCATTCTCGTAGGTGATCATTCCCTCGGTGCCGGTAACGGCGCGGTGCATGTCATCAAAAACGACGGTACCGCTTTGGAAGGCTGGCCCCGGTACACCATTAGCTGGATTTACGGCCCTCCGGCAGTGGCCGACATTGATGGTGACGGCAGCCTCGACATCGCCGCGGGCGATCAGGTGCTTTCGGCCGTACCTTCGGATAAGTTGTATGCCTGGGACAAGAACGGCAATTACCTTCAGGGATTTCCGGTGGCCCCCATTTGGGCCATCAACAACCAGATCATCATTGCCGACCTGGACGGCGACAACATGATGGAACT
>JAOZMX010000126.1 GCA_029934065.1 Bacteroidales bacterium | reverse complement strand
TCTTTGCAAAATGGAAAAAGAATTAATAAGCCTGTTTGTTCCGGAGAATATTTTGTAGATTTGCCGTAAGGAAAAAATAACGATGAAACAATTATCTTTCACTCGAATGGTGTGTTGTTGCCGGAGGTTAGGCCGACAGTGTCAGTTGTACAATTAACCGCAACATTCACAAACGATTGTTTTTGTTAATAACAGTTCTTTGGCAGGTTGGGTATTGCAACCAAAAATTTAATATTTCGAATCACAAATGCTGATATAACGCAAACTCGGCATTCTGATCACATCCTCAACATTTCAATAATTCGTATTGATTACGGCTCCCGTCTTATATCGGCATCCTGATATGAAATTTTGTTTAACCAAAAAAATATGAATTATGAAAAAATTACTTTTCACAATCACATTTCTGGTAGCAGGCCTGCTGGCTTTGTCCCAGCCGGAGTCATTCCGGTATCAAACCGTAGTCAGGGATGCAGGGGGTAATGTGCTCGGAAATCAATCTGTATCATTCAGTATCGGTGTCCTAAAGGGCAGTGCTTCGGGCACCTGCGTTTACGCCGAAACCCATAGTGTTACGACAAATCCGTTCGGGTTGGTCACTCTCGAAATCGGAGGCGGAAGTGTCGTGTCGGGTAATTTCGGTAATATCGACTGGAGTAATGACGACTATTACCTGAAAGTTGAAGTGGACGAGACGGGAGGAAGCAATTACCAGCTTATGGGAACATCACAATTACTGTCGGTACCTTATGCGCTGTATGCCGCAAGTGCTCCCGCACAAGCTGATAACGACTGGAGCGTGTCGGGCAACAATATCTTCAACAGCAATACGGGAAACGTTGGTATCGGCACGACAACGCCCGGAGCAAAACTCGATGTTAAGGGTCAGATGGCGGGATTGTCTCCGAATATCCGGACATTCGGAGATATCCATCTGGGGAACGGTTCTCAGTCAGGCGGCGGTCTGTATTTCGGTAGCGGCAGCTACTCGTGGAATACGGGAGATTACATCAGGCAGATAAGTCAGGGCAGGCTGGATATTTTAGTGGGAGGAACACTTGGCACGCAATTAAGCACCGATAATGCTTTTAACGGAGTAAAAATCATCAATAATGAAGATGCTTGGTTGCGAATAGATGCCGACAGCGACAACTCCGGAGGTGACGACGGAACGCAGAATGCCTATTTGCAATTTACAACAGACGGCGGGAACGATAACTACGACGGCCTCATCTGGCTGGAAAACCTTTTTGGCGATTGCAAACTTCATTTTGATCTGGAAAATCAGGAAACAATGGTCATGCACGACGGTAATCTGGGGATCGGAACCTCTATGCCGGCGGCAAAACTGGATGTTAAAGGAGATATTAAAGCACAAGGATCAATCATTGAAAGTTTGGATGAGGCTTTCTTATCCGTCAAAAGAGGAACAAATCATCTCGGAGGAATTAATTTTTTCGAGCAAGGAACCACACAGCCGCAGTGGATATTTCCTTTTTTCAGGGGTTGGCAAAGCGATAATTTGATTGTAAGGGATGAAGGAAGTAATATGGATGTGATGACTTTTGAGTATGGTACGGGAAAGATTGGAATCGGGACATCAACCCCAGCCGAAAAACTGGACGTTGCAGGTAATATCAAAGCTCAGAAACTAACGGTGGGGCAGATTAATCCGACTACTTCCCAAAATTCCTTGCGCATCAACGGAAATATGAAAATAGTAAATTCCAGGCTTGCCGTTGGCGTGAATAATTTGTTTGTAACCTACCCCGAAGCCCTTTATGTTGCCGGCAAATCCTATTTGTTCGATTCGGCCGATTGTTACAGCAAAATCAAATCCGAAACGGGAAAGGCCTTTTTGGAACTTAATTCCGGAGGATTTTCTTATCCCGATATCTGGACAATTGAAAACCAAAACGGGACATTGAGATTCAATAAAACCAAATATTCAACGGTAGAAGTAATGACATTGACTTCTACGGGGCTTATCGGTATCGGAACATCAACGCCGGCGGCGAAACTGGAGGTTGACGGAAACATCAAGGCACAGTCGTTGATTGTCGATCAACTGGGTTTTGAAAGTTCGGGAGATGCGTTTTTTACGATAAAGAGGGGGCACAATCATCATGGCGGCATTAAGTTTTTTGAGGCGGGCTCCACGGATCCTCAGTGGATATTTCCGTATTTCAGAGGCTGGCAAAGCGATAATTTGATTGTCCGTGACGAAGGCCATCACATTGATGTTATGACTTTTGACTATGGGACGGGAAATGTTGGCATTGGAACTTCCAACCCTGTTCACAAATTGGATGTCAACGGGAATCTGGGTATCTATAACGGTTCCGATCTGGTGGTTGAATTGGGTGCCGGGCTGGATTATGCCGAGGGGTTTAATGTATCGGACGGCAACAATGCAGAACCCGGAACGGTTTTGTGTATTGACCCCGACAATCCGGGTCAGCTTAAGGTTAGCGACGAAGCCTATGATCCCAGAGTTGCAGGCATTGTTGCCGGAGCCAACGGCTTGGGATCGGGCGTCAAATTGGGTGTCGGGTCGTTCGATTGCAATGTGGCGCTTGCCGGTAGGGTATATTGTAATGTGGAAACTTCCAAAACCGAAATAAAACCGGGTGATATGCTTACAACTTCCGATTTGCCGGGCTATGCAATGAAAGCAACGGACAGAGACAAAGCTGCCGGAACAATTATCGGAAAAGCAATGGAAGGGTTGGAAAAGGGTGCAAAAGGCCAAATCCTTGTGCTTGTAACTTTGCAGTAAGAAAGGAGCGTGACATGAAAACGAAATTTTTTTATTTGTCAACACTTATATTCATTGCATTAATAAGCTCAAAAGGTGCTTACAGCCAATCGGTTTCCGTAAACGAAGCTTTTACCATAGCGAATAATTGGATTAGGATTATCAATGACAGATACGGAGGTTGGGGAGATTATAAAAATGCCCAGCCGCGAACCGTCGAGGAAATAATACAGGAAGGAAAACTTTTGGGGTATTATTGTGCTGTTGATCCCGAAGGATTCATTATCATGTATCCCGAAAAATACTTATTTCCGGTAAAAGCTTACAATGAGTTTGGAAGCCTTGATATGAATGCTGAAGGAGGAATGGCAGTTATGATAAAAGACAGAATGGAGAAGGTTATTGATATGAATCAAAACGTAAGTTCCGGAAAGGTGTCCGAGGCATGGCAATTTGTGTATTCCTATATTCCCGGATCGATTGGCCCAAGTGATAATTACCAGGAAGGTGAGGTTATGTTAACTTCCCTTTGGCATCAGAACGCCCCTTATAATAATTATTGTCCCGATTCAAGTTGCACTACAACGACAAATGGAAATTGTAAGGTGGGTTGTGTAGCCACTGCAGGTGCTCAATTGATGAGATATTGGCAGTGGCCTCCCCAAACGGATTGGATGAATAACCAAGTTTATAATTTTGACTGGGAATATATGAAAGATGATGTTACAACATCCGATCCCGAAGTGGAACAGAATGCTGTTGCATATATTTGTTTAGCAGTTGGTTTGTCCGTAGATATGGATTACGGTTGCAGCGGTTCGGGAGCTCCGACAGCATCAATGAAAGATTCATATAAAGATTATTTTTATTACTCGACCGATTGTGATTTTCGTTTCAGGAATTTATATTCTAATTCCGATTGGTACGATATTATGATCGATCAATTTATGCAAAACAGACCTATCCAGTACGATGTAGATGGGCATTCCATTGTAGCCGACGGATGGCGTGAGGTGAACAATGATTTTGAATTTCATATGAACTATGGTTGGGGCGGCAGCAGTAATGCCTGGTACATTTTGGATTCTATTCCTTCAAGTATTCCCGATGAGGAATATATGATCATTAACATTGTGCCGGAAAACAACTTGGGTACAAGTTTGGCAGGGATATATACGTCCACTTTCTCCCATAGGAGATATTTTGACCGGGACGCAACCGGAAGTTATGCTGCTTTTTGGGCTAATCAAAAACTTCAATTCCTGAAAGGGACAAAGGTGAAAAGTACGGGGACAATTTCTTTTGAAGGAGGAGATTATCCGGTAATCCTTTACTCCGATTATATGGAATATGTTTATGTTTATGGGATCAAGGTTAACAATAACGGGAAAGTTGTACTTCATAACGGTGGCATGATCAAATTTCCGGAATAAATTGGTCGATCGGGATATAATATTTTTTAAAACATTCTTATTGCACCCGGCTGAAATATCAACCTGAGGGCATAGGTTGCTAATTTAAAATATTGGCATTACTTTGTCCTGTCGTACTACTATTCTGTGGCACTATTACACTTTGCATGTCCACATTGGATTAGCAAAGCAATATCTGCTTCACTTTTTATTAATCCGTTACCTGCCGGGGCCGAACAAGGTAATCCCGAAATCGTCCACCAGCACATCGGTCTTGCCGCGGTACCAGATAAATATCTTCAACCGGTCGCCGGTGGTTCTGAGTACCGGCAATGTAATGCCGAAATTGATCGTACGCCAGTGGCTGGGATTGCTGACGGGTATTTCGTCAATTACCGTTGAGCGCCAGTAAACGTTTTTTCCGGTGCTGTCGTTGAGCGAAATCACCAGCCGGGGCCTTTCGGGCGAAATGCTGTCAACTTCGAAAACACAAACCGACCCGCGTGCATAGAGGTTCTTTTTCATCACAAGTGAAGTATCTCCCGTGATGAGCAAAGCCGAGCTGTAAGGTTGTGACTCGTTGAGGCGGGAGACGAACCGTCCACTGTGTGCATTGTCAACCGCAACCCTGCCGCTGGTTACCCATTGCGGCTCGACTTTTTCAAAATCGTTCTTCCAGGTCTTCAGCGGATGCCCCAGATCGGTACCATACGGCGGCACATCCGTCAGGTCGTTGAAGATATGCCGGTATTGGCTGCCCGTTCGCAAAAATACCATGGCGTACTTTTGGCGATCCATGGCGTAAGGGTGAATGATGCCCCGACTGTATTGCCAGCTTTGGAACAGGTTGAGAAAAAGCACGGCCGACAACAAGACGAAAACCGCGTTCCCAATCCGTTTTATTTCGGATACCCACTGTAAAAACCATGCCAGCAACAGGGCGAAAACCGGGAAGATATCAATGAATACACGCTGTCCGAAACTGTCGCCGTAGTACCAGTTCCACCACGACGACACCAGCCAGACATAAAGTAACAAAAACAGCCCTGCGAACAATGCTTTCGTTTTGTCCGAACGATAAAGCGGTATGAGTCCGAGGGTTGCAATAAGACACAAAGGCGTATAAACAAACAACCCTTTGCGGAAACTGAAAAGCACATTAAGTACCTGTGGGCGGGTAAAATAAAAACCTTCGCCACTGTAGCTCCAAACCAGCCATTTTCCGGTTTCGAAATGCCACCACACGGGCTGCAGAGCCAGCAACAAAACTCCCGAAAGAATAAACAGGTACGACCATCCGGAAGCAAAAAACACCTTTGCTGCTTCGGCAAAACGTTTGAAACCGGGCGCAAGCACCGGGAGCACAAAGATGATAATCCCGTTGGCCGGCCTGATCAGTACGATCAAAGCCAGCCATACCACCGCACCGAAAGCATGTTTTTTTTCGAAATTCCGGAAATAGGCGGCCGCATGAAACATCAATCCGGCAACGGCGGCAAAAGAATAAACATGCGACATGGCCGGAGCAGCCACGGTATAGATCAATAGGTTTGTGGCAAACAAAGTCAATATCAACGTCCAATCGACGATACGGCCGGCAAACCGGAAAAGCTTCAACAATTTGCGAAGGTAGATCAATCCGGCAAAGAGATAAAACACGGCGGCAACGCTGGTCATCAACTGATAAACCGCATTGTAGCCGTCGGGTGTAATTCCCGCAAGCCAACTGATGAGCGATGCCGACAAAAAAAACGGAAGCATCAGCAGAGCCACGCCGAGAAAATACTTGTTCACCGGCTTTCCGTCGACATCCGACATGAAATTGGCCGCATGTACCGTTGGGTAGATTTGTTGCTCCCGCTCGACCACACGGGAGAAATCCGTTTCGCCGTACAGAAAAAGCGACGGAAGGTAGGCATAATATCCACGGCCGTCGCTGGCGATCACCTCTTTCCAGAAATGATCCTTTTGTCCCGTGTAATTTTCAATCAAAATAATTACCGATACCAAAATCAACATCAATCCAAGTACGATGTTCCGGTTTGCTTTCATCTTAAGCGGTTATTTCAATTTTTGAATATTCTTGCTGTGTTTTAGTAAAGACTTCATTTGTGAAATGGCCATTTGATTTAGTTGCTCCAACCGGTGGGGCTGTGGGGCTTCCTTTTGAATAAGCATTGCATTGATGCTTTCCAAATTGGATAACACAACCAATTGCTCTATGGTTGCGTAGTCCCTTATGTTTCCCTTTTTATCCGGATTTTCTTGACGCCATTGTTTGGCTGTTTTACCAAACAAAGCCAAATTCAACACATCGGCTTCGTTGGCATAAATTATTGATGTTTGTTTCTTGCTCAATTTTGCAGGTATTAAATTTTCTTTAATGGCATCGGTATGAATGTGATAATTTACCTTGGCAAGCATTCGCTGAAAATCCCATTCGAGTTTTTGACGATTGGTTTCTTCTTCTTTTAATCTTTGATATTCTTTTACTAATAGCAACTGGAATTTCGGACTAATCCACATACCGAAATGAAAGGCAATGTCTTTATGAGCATATGTGCCACCATACCTACCTGCTTTTGCAGCTATTCCTATCGCATTTGTTGCTTCAAGCCATTGTTTTACTGACAAAACAAAGTTATTGCTACCGGCAGCATTTTTAATTCTACCGAATTCGGTAGAATTAAAATCGGGATTGTAAAGTAATTCCCATTCGCCCAAATATTCTATTGTACTTTTTAAACTCAACCATTTGATAATAACAACATCTTGAAGTTGGCTCCTTGCCATATCCGTAAGTGAAATATAATCATCTTTTTTTTGGACGATAATTGTAATTTCCTTTCCTTTAATGTTTATTTTTTTTGCCATAACTGTTTGTTATTAAATGTTTTTGAGAACCAACTATTCCTTTCTTCAAATTAAAGCGGGCTAAATTTGAGTTTTTAAAAACGGAAATCCTTTTTTTTATTAAAAATAAACCGGTAGATGTTAACCATATTAATCTTACTCTTAACCTGCGACATCAACACACCGGCAATCACCACGATCATCCCGGCAATTTTATGGAGTTCAAACGTCTCTTTCAGGATAAAAAATGAAAATATTGCCGTAAAAACCGGGATCAGATTGGTAAAGAGATTGGTCTTGCTGATGCCGATCTCGCGCGCAGAGATGGTGTAGAACACAAATGCCAGCGACGAAGCGAACACCGAAAGCAGCAGCAATGATGAAAGCAGCTCGGCATTGGGCACCACATGAATGAATTTCCGGAAATCGAAAATAAAAAAGAGCGGAAGGAAATAAACGGCGCCGATCAGGTTTTGAAAGGCGATAATGAAAAAGGGATTGTACTTTGCCGCCAGTTTTTTCAGCAAAACGGCATAAAAGATTGCCGTCAGCACAGCCAGCGACAACCACGCAATCCCTGCAGGTGAGACGTTGAATGAAAAATCGCGGTTGATCAGCATAAACAATACCCCGAAAAACGAAACGAACAAGCCGAGAATGTTGAATTTTGATAAACGTTCCTTCAAAGTAAAATAGGCCACCAAAGGCGTGAATACGGGGATCGTTGCAATGATCACCGAGGTTACGGTGGCTGTCGAATTTTTCAATCCGTAGTTTTCACCCAGAAAATATAAAAACGGATTGAACAAAGCTGAAATTAAAAAAAGCTTTAAATCCCGCATGTTGATCCGTTGTAACCGGCGAAAGATTTTAAGTCCGACGAACAATAGCGCCGACGAAATGATCAGTCTCAACAGTACGGTGGTGATGGGATCGTAATATTTCAAAACGATCTTCGACCAAACAAAACTCAAGCCCCAAAACAGCATTGAAAGGATGACAAGAATGTATGTATAGAGCGGTTTTATTTTCAAAGCTTCGATTATTGATTGATTTTGTATTTGCTTAAAATAGCATTCCATTCCTCCGATTCGATGGATCGGATGAGCATGGGGTCGAGTTGGCGCAAAAGGTTTATATCTTTTGACGCAAAGGCATAATAAACAGGACACATTCCGCTGGGCATCACGTCAATATTATCCCGCAAATCTTTCAGATCGATCATGTATTGCAACAGCGGCTGATCATAAACCACCGCCATCAGTTTTTCGTCGTTCAAAGCATCCAAAGCATCTTCAAGTGAATCATATTCATTGAACTTGATATGTTTATCGTGTAAAAATTCGACCGTGCTGGAATTCTTTACGGTTCCTACTTTTACCTTACGAAGATCATCAATGGAGGAGATTGAATTTTGCAGTTTGGTGTAGGTCAATACGGAAGAGATGCTGGCGGTAAAACTCGAGATGATCACCACGGCAATGAACATCCAGATGATAGAAACAAACCTTCCGACGGCTGTTTTCGGGGCTTTGTCGCCGTAGCCTACCGTGGTCATCGTCACCGCCGACCACCAGATGCCGTCGCCAAGCCCCCTCAATCCCTTGTCGAAATGCGTCGGGTTTTTGCGCCGCTCTGCAAACCATGTGATCAGCCCGAAGATAAAGATCACAATAAAAAGCAGCAGCAAGATCTCAAAAAACCGCCACGAAAAAAAATATTTCAACGTTTCGAAAATATATCCCGACACAGCAGTTCGCCGTGCAATAGCCAAACTCGAAATGAAATAGGGTTGTGTAAAATCGAATTTTTCGAGTCGTTTGCTTGTAACGGTAATGGGATTAACGGACAAATCTATTTCTTCGTTCTCAATGGCATCAATCAAATCGCCGAGTTGATTGAAATAGCGATAGGTGAATTTGATGTTTTCTTTTTTGGCAATGTGCTCCCACAGATCAATGCTCAGACCATCGTATTGCCCGTTTTCGACAGTAACAAACGGCGGTGATTGGCGGATGCCCACAACCAACTCCTTCTCTATGGGATTGTTTTGCCCCGGAAGTTTCCAGACACTTGCAACGGAAATCAGAATCAAAATCAGAAGGCGGCTATAATTTTTCATGGTCTTTTACTTTTGGGCACAAAAATAGATAACTTTGTCAGCAAACAATAAAACAGTTTTAATGAATCATTCTGACGAACAAATAAAGCGAGCCGCCGGGCTGATCAGGAATGCAAAACATCTGGTGGCATTTACGGGTGCCGGCATCTCCGTCGAAAGCGGCATCCCGCCCTTCAGAGGGCCCGAAGGATTGTGGAGCAAATACGATCCCATCGTTCTGGACCTGGATTATTTTTACCGGAACCCGGAAGCATCGTGGAAGGTGATCAAAGAGATCTTTTATGATTTTTTCGGAAAAGCCAGACCTAATCCGGCACATCTTGCCCTGGCACAGCTTGAGAGAGCAGGAATCCTCAAGAGTATCATTACCCAAAATATCGACAACCTGCATCAGGAGGCGGGCAATACCGTGGTGCATGAGTTTCACGGCAATTCACAAAAACTGATTTGTACGTCGTGCGGGGAACATTATGCTGCGCGGGATGTCAGTCTGGACGTCCTCCCACCCAAATGCAAAAAGTGCGACAGCTTGTTGAAGCCCGATTTTATTTTCTTCGGCGAATCCATCCCGGCGGATGCCTATACTTCGTCGGTGAAAGCAGCAGAAAATGCGGATGTGTTTCTGATCATCGGCTCGACGGGAGAGATCATGCCTGCCAGTCAGATCCCGCACATCGCAAAACAGACCGGTGCAAAGATCATCGAGATCAATCCCGAAACGTCGCGATATACCCGGTCGGTTACCAACATTCATCTGAAAGGAAAAGCCGGTGAGGTGATGCAAAAACTATTGGATGAAATGCGAGCCGATATTTTGGCATTGGAAGAATAGACTTTGAAAACTGAAAAAACAATGCTTGACCGATGAAGAAATACGAACTTGAAATAAAAAATAAATTGTTCAATGAAATTTCCAAGATCATTGAACAAGCCAAAGGTAAAGTAGCGGTTTATCTCAATGCCGAAATCACACTTCTATATTGGAATATTGGCAACTACATACTTAAAGAAATAAAAGAAAAATATCTGATTACTTACGGTAAAAACATTCTTGCGACGCTGTCGCAAGAATTGACCCGAAATTATGGAAAAGGCTTTACCTATACATCTTTAACCAGAATGATAAAAGTGGCTGAAACTTTCACAGAAGAAAATATTGCGACGCTGTCGCAACAATTGAGTTGGAGCCATTTAATCGAACTTTCGCATATAGATGACATGTTAAATCGAACTTTTTATACACAAATGGCGGTTTCCGAAAAATGGAGTGTCAGGAATTTAAGAAAACAAATAGATGCAATGTTATTTGAACGCACAGCCATTGCCAAACAGCCGGAAAAAATAATTCAACAAAATCTTAACAAACTCGCCACAAATAAGATATTGCACCCCGATTTGGTATTTAAAAATACCTATATCTTGGATTTTTTAAATCTGCCTGCCGATTATTCTGAAAAAGACCTTGAAAAAGCATTGGTAAAAAATTTAGAACAATTTATTATGGAACTCGGCAACGGATTTGCTTTTTTGGAACGGC
>JAOZMX010000292.1 GCA_029934065.1 Bacteroidales bacterium | reverse complement strand
TACACACGACTGATCAATGTGACGGTGCTCATGGCGCATCCGACGTAAATAACTGTTTTTCTTTTTTTCAACAAAATCAGAACAGACAGGTTAATTCATAAAACAAAAAAGCCGCCTCAAAAAGGCGGCTTTTTTATGGGGTGCAGGATGGGACTTGAACCCACGACCCTCGGAACCACAATCCGATGCTCTAACCAACTGAGCTACATGCACCATGTTAAAAAACGGAGTGCAAAGATAATACATTTTCAAATTTTCAAATTAATTTTTCGGTTTTTTTATCAAAAAGCAAGATGACGGCAATCCTTTGAAGGTTTGTAGCGGGAACAGAATCCTTTTTGCAGGTGGAACTTAACAGACATGTACAGGTCCATTCCCGTAAAATCCTTGAATGGAAAAAAGCCCCCCAGTTTGTCGGTTCCGATGCTGAGAACATAAAATCGCACATACATTCCAAAACGGGGCTTCCTGAAATCGTAAAACGAGAACGGTATGTTCACTTCAAATTTCGAGGTTTCATAGCGCAGGCTCAATGTGGCCTGAGCCGGTATGCGCATTTGATTGGCCGATAACTTCAGCGGCAGCACAAACACAGTGTTCAGATACCAATTCGGATAATACTGATAGTCGGCCTGAAGGCTCAGACTTGCCGGCATTCCGAGATGAAATGAATTAGCCTGGAAGGAGGCGTCAGGGTCGCCGTAAAACACAGAACTGAACACCGAAGTCAACTCTTTGATGTTGTAAAAGCTAACCGTATCCAGATTGGTCCAGTAAGCACTGACATCCGCATAGGAATCCTGCCGGGCATTTTCCTTAAACTTGATCTGTCCCAGATTGCGCAACGAAAGGCCAAGTTTGTAAATGTAGTCCTTATATTTATAGGCACAAAATCTTTTAGGTTTCGACCCTGCCATGTTCTCAAACCTGTGAACATAGACCATCCCAAAGTCAAAAGCAATGCCTTTGCCTTTAAATTTAGGATCGTTGTCTAAATCATTGGTCTCCAGGTCTATGGGCACCGAAAAGCCAATATCTGCGTTCATGTCGGTAATATCAATGGTTGTGTCGTTCAGCAGGGAATAGGACAAGCGCTTTGCTTTGATGGTTGTTCCGGCATATCCGAACAAAAGACGCAAATTAGCTCCAATAGAAAATTCATTATCCTGAATAAAAGTAATGATCCGCGAATAGTTGAAACCCAGCTCCCACCATCCTGCCACCGAAAAATCAAAAGCGCCATGATCAAAATGTTTTCCGTACAAAGAATCAAAATCCAGCCCTTCGTACAAAAGAATCGCCAGGTCGCGGGGAAGGTCATGGATGGAGGTGATGGTACGTGCCCTGCTGAAAATGCCTGCCGATTGATCTCCAAAGGTAAAAGAAGCCGACGGCCCCATGACGTCAATCTGCTGGAAACCTTTTACACCTCCGCCGGTGTTGTAATAATCCACACCCTGACCCCGTTTGCCGTAAACCGGCAACTGAGGGTTGAGAGACATGAAGTTAAAAAAACGGTAATCTTGTTTGTGGATAAACATAAAATTATTCTCAAGGAAAATATCCGAGCCAACAAAATTCAGGTCGAGAAATGTTTTGGAAAGCGGAGGGGATGCCGGATTCAGCATGGTATTGTATACCCCGCCGAAATTGCTCACTGCCAGTCCCATTTTCTCCTGGGCAAACAACCGGCCGGAAAAAAACATCATAATCACTAACACTCCCCGGAATAAAAGAAAAAATCCATGGTGAGATGTCCCGGTTTTCGTATTACTTTTTTTTGAAATCAAAATTCCTTGCCCCTCATGTAATCAATTTAATATTTCAATAGACGGGATAAGTCAACACTGGTTGCCCGTAAACCTCAAGATTCGACAATTAATAATCCGGGCAGCATCACTTATCCTGTTCATTTCTATTTTCTTTTCACCTTTTATTGTTTGCCTGAAAAAATCGCCGAAATTATCTATTTTTGCCGTTTTTCCAAACAACACACTTAATAAGTGGTTTAATTTCAATCATAAAAAAAACATATTTGGTGATGCACGTCGGTGATTTTCCGGTCGTTTATTCAGGAGATGGTTTAATAAAAACAATGTCTTGGGGGAAGAAAGCGGGGGGAAGTAATTTTCTGACGAGTGCAATACCGATTCAAATTAACAATTTTATTCCAACGCACCATGAACAATCCGGTTTATCAGTTTCTAAAAACATTTGAAGGTAAAGAGCTTAGCGATCTGCCCTCTCCAATAACCGCCTGGTTAAAGGGAAAACTCATCAGCATTGAAGAGGGTAAAACTGTTGTGGAATACCGTGTCAGGAAGGAAATGACAAATCCGGTGGGGACCATGCAGGGAGGCATTTTTACCGCCATGATGGATGATGCCCTTGGTGTGGCGGTTTACAGTCTGGGAAAAGACCGTTTCTTCACCTCGGTTAATTTTACCGTTGATTTTCTAGAGAGTGCATTCGAGGGAGATAGTGTCCGGATCACTGCCGGGGTGGTCCGCGAAGGAAAAACCATCGTCAATGTGAAGATCGAGGCCATGAACCAAACCGGAAAACTGTTGGCGGTTGCAAGCTCAAACCTTGTGGCGAAGCAATTGGATCCAATGAAATTTCCCGACTACAAAGGTTTGAATGTTAATGTCTGAAATTCCGTTTGCAAAAAAATCAACGAAAGAAGAATCAAAAGAACAACAGCCTTTTTATTATCGCGGAATTTTATACATTTGCCGACCTTTAAATTATTGTTAATTGACAAACACTAAAAAAAGA
>JAOZMX010000291.1 GCA_029934065.1 Bacteroidales bacterium | reverse complement strand
GCTTGGATTGCGTGAGATGCAAGGAATAAGCGTTGTTGCAAAAGCATCGTAAGCGGAGGGGTTTTTTGCTTACTTTTTTGTCCCTTCAAAAAAGTAAGAGAATGAGGAAAATCTGCAAATGGCGTAGTTGCTGGCGCAAAAGGTCGCCGGTTGTTCATCGCCAATGGTTGATATTGTTACTTTTTCTTTTTACTCAAACAACATGTTGATTAGATTTGCTTTCCAAGCGTCTATTTCATTTTCCGCAGCAGTTTCTTTGCTTTCTTGTGGTTGTAGGATTTGTTTCGCACAATCTGCTCCAGTATTTTTCCGGCTTCCTGATGTTTGCCTTCTTCAAGCAAGGTCAAAGCAAGGTACCACCGGGCCTGATCGTAAAACTCATTCTCGGGGTCGCCGGCAATATTTTCGAATGTTGCCGATGCCTGTTGCAGGTCGTCGTTGCCCAGCAAGCTAATTCCCATGTAGAGGTAAAAAGCCTGATTGCCGGTTGTGTCGTTTTCAATCAGGTGTGCAAACAACACGGAAGCATTCTGAAAATCTTTGTTCTTGTAATAACTCATGGCCTCCAGGAGCATGATGTCGGGAGCAGGAGTGTCGCTGCGTCTGCTCAAAATGTCGGGATAGGTGGAGAAATTCTCCATGGCCAGTTTTTCGTAATCAGGAGGGGCAAACACGTTCCGGTAAATTAGCGGAGAGGCCACCACCATCAGTCCGATAAAGATTGCGGCGATTTTTAACCATAATTTACCGGTTCGTTTTTTTCCGTTAATAACCTCGTGATGGATCTTTTGCAAACGTTGTTTCAAATCATGCCGGCCATCAATCTCGACGGTTTTAAGGGCGACTTCGAAATTCTTCACCCTGTTGCGAAAATCGGCATCGTCGTGCAAACGTTTTTCAAAAGCCTTTTTTTGCTCGTCAGTCAGACGCCCTTCAAACCAGGCTTCGATATGTTGTATTTCATTAAAATTTTCCATTTCCCAAATCAATTAAAAATTACTTTTCTGCCAGCAAATCATAAATTGTCTCCTTCAGGTGCGGCTTTTCCTCAATCAAACTGATCAGTTTTTTCATGCATTTGTATTTTTGTGTTTTAGCCGAATTTTCATTTTCATACCCTTCCGAATCAGCAATATCACTCATCGAATAATTATCAAAATAATACCTTTTGAGCAGCGCTCTGCATTTTTCACCTATTTCTTCCAACAGCTTTTCAACCATCTGATTCAATGCCTCCTTTGATGTTGTTGAAGATTGGGACGTCAGTGTTTTCATTTCAGTGCCCATATCCATATTCACTGTTTTTTGATTGCGCTTCAACTTTACCAGCCACAGGTTGCGAACCATCGAATACAAATAAGTTTTGAGGGTTGAATCGCCCCTGAACCGATTTTTTCTGATGTTCTGATAAAAACCGATCAGCACATCCTGAAAAACATCGGCGGCCTCTGCCTCATTGCCGTTGTTTTGCAAAACAAATTTCAGGGCCATCGGAAAATAAGAACGATACAAATATCTGAAAGCTTCATTTGTTTTCGACTCGTCCGCACCGCCGAGCGCTTCAATAATTTTTTGATCCGAAATCAGTATTTTCATTTTTTAAGTATCAAAATCCGGCAAAAAGTAACCTCCGGTCAAAGATATTTTTTTTTCGGTTACCTTTTGAAAACATTCGATACCTATGAAAAAGAAACACAAATTTTTTTCATAAAACATCAAAACAGACAACAATGAAGACAACATTGATTACACTCATGGCTTTAGTGATTGCAATTTCAGGTTTGCCACAAAACAGCATTCCCAACGGAGATTTCGAAAACTGGAATTCGGAATACTCCATTGATTCGTGGGACGGATTGAATTACGACGGCAGTATTTTCAATTTTCACACCTTCTCGCGAACCGATGATGCCCATTCGGGGAATTATGCCGCACAGATCGAAACCATCTCACAATCCATGCTCGGTACGTTGCCGGGCATTGCTTTCACCGGCAGCATCGATTTCGATGCAGCAACCTACGAATATTCGTTCAGCCTCGGTATTGCCGTCGAAGGTCGTCCGTCGGCCATTAAAGGATTTTACAAATACCTGCCCGTGAGCGGCGATTCGATGGCGATCGTTGTGGGATTGTTCAAATGGGACGAAGCTTCGCAAGACCTTGATTCCATCGGCGGAGGATTGTTTTATACGGGCAATACCGTAACCGAATATTCAGGTTTTACCTTGCCGCTGGAGTATTTCAACCAAACCGATCAGGCCGACACCATGTACATTATGATGTTTTCGTCGCTTGACGCCTATCATGCAGGCAGCGTCCTGAAAATTGACGACCTGCAGCTTGAATACGGCACCTTCGGAATAAATGATCCCGTGAGATCACCCGGCATTTTACTGTTTCCCAATCCGGCCACCGATTTTATCGAAATTAACAGCAACATCCCCATCGGGAATGCCAGCCTGATTGTTACCGATGTACTCGGACAGGAGATATTCAGACGGAAATTCAACGGAAACTGCCAGATTTCCCTGCCTCGAAAGATGTCGAACGGAATCTACATCGCAAGCATCGTGGCCGATGGTTTGATGGTAAAAGCAATGAAATTTTACGTTGAGAGATTTTGAGATCATCCTTCATTTCAAATCCTTTCAATATGATGTCCGGCTTTTCTCCGGCTTTTTTCATGTTGAAATGTATGTTGAAAAAACAAAAAAGCTACTTACAAATCCATGCAAGTAGCTTTTTTATTGTGACTCCGAAGGGACTCGAACCCCAAACCTTCTGATCCGTAGTCAGATGCTCTATCCAATTGAGCTAC
>JAOZMX010000290.1 GCA_029934065.1 Bacteroidales bacterium | reverse complement strand
CGCAATGTCAGCAACAACAATGTTTTACCGGTGAATTCCCTCTTCACGGCATCCAATAGCCGGTGCCGGCCGGGGAGGAAAACGCCCGCAGCCTTGATCATATTTTCTCCTGCCGCAGCCAAAACACGCTTTTCGCTTTTGAATAAAAAACCGGACTGCCGGTTCAGGGATTGCATCAGCTCGCGCAGTTCATGGTTGTTTTCGCGGAGGACATTGTGCGTTACCGACCTGAAAAACCTGATAACCGCCTGGAATTTCAGATTTTCATCTGTCAGTATCCTGGTTGCCCTTTCGGCAATTTTCTCTTCGGCATTTTGTACGGGTACGGCGAAATTGTGAAATTTCTGAAGCAGGTATTCCGCTATTTTGGTAGGGGTGATGGCATTGATGCCGGCAACCATTTCGGTTACCGTATCGTTGGTGGCATGTCCGATGCCCGTAATGACCGGGATTGGAAAGAGTGCAACGGCTTTTGCAAGGCGGTAATCGTTGTAACCCGAAAGCCCTACATCGCCGCCTCCTCCTCGGATGATGGCCACCACATCGAAATGGCGAATCACTTTTTTGATCTTTTCCAGTTGCCCGATGATGGAATCAACGGCCTTTTCGCCCTGCAACAACGACGGGAACAAAAAATAAAAAAAGCGGTAACCCCATTGGTTTTCGTCAATGGTTTTTTTAAAATCGGCATAGCCCTTGCTGGTTTCCACCGAGATCACTGCAATCCTTTGCGGCAACAAAGGAAAGGGTTTTTGCCTGTTCAGGTCAAAGATACCTTCCGCTTTCAGCCTGTTGATGGTCTCCTGTTTTTCCCTTTCCAGATCGCCGAGGGTATAGCCGGGGTCGATGTCCAGAATTTGCAGCGAGAGGCCGTACACAGGGTCAAAGGATATTTTTGCCTGAAAAAGTATTTTGATGCCGTCTTTGAGCGGCTCGTTGAGCACCCTGATGAAATTCCCGTTGATGCGGTTGTAGTCGTCACGCCAGAGGTGCGAACGTATCTGTGCGATCACTTTTCCGTCCTTTTTCTCCACCAGATCGGGATAGCAATGCCCCGAATAGGTGTAGTAATTCAATTTGTTCATTTCGGCTTTCACCCAGAATGCACTGCCGTATCTGCCGTACAACGTTTTTTGGATGCTCCTCATTACCTCCAAAAGCGTGAAAGCCTGCTTGCTGTTAATGATCTCCGGCATGTCTTGTTTTTCTTTTCAGATTAGATTTCTTACAAAAATATTCAAATAGTTTTAACGTTATCTTTTCGTTACTTTTTGTTTAACTAAACATTAAAAAACACTACTTGCAAACTCCCGGTATCGCCGGGAGTTTTTTTATGAATGAGATCAGACAGATGATCACTGTTGTGAAACAGATAAGATTCGTTGTGCTATGGTGTATGGTGACGTTTGCGGATTAATAATACGGGCTTTCCGGTTTAGTTGATCTCGTGTTCGCGAATAAAATCATTCAGCACCTGTCGGACTTCATCCGCCGAGCCGGTCTCCATCAATTGTGCCCGCAGTTTGCCGGCACCGTGAAAACTGTTGGTGTAAACTTTGAAAAAACGTTTCAGGATGGCGAAATTCTTTTCCCGTTCCCATGTGGAAGTGAACAGATCAACATGTCGCCATAACAAATCGAGGCGTTGTTTTACGGATATTTCCGGTTGTGGACGGTTAAATATCCATGGGTTATGGAAGATGCCGCGGCCAACCATCACGCCGTCGGCACCGGTGGTTTTGCATTTTTGCACGGCATCTTCCACGCTCATCACATCTCCGTTGCCGTGAATGGGGATGGCTTTGCCGGATGCATCCCTGACGGAAACGGCTTTGGCAATCTCGTTCCAGTCGGCCGGCACTTCCGACTGATCTTTCTGCGTGCGTCCGTGAAGGGTGATGGCGGCAAGGTCGTGCGTAAGCAGATGCCCGATCCAGTTTTCGGTGTCGTGCTTTTTGATCCCTGTTCTCGTTTTGATGCTCACCGGAATATCCGATGCTTCAAGGGTGGCCTGAATGATTTCCGTAACAAGGTTGTTTTGCCCGATGAGTGCCGAACAGGCGCCTTGTTTTACGATCTTTTTCACCGGGCAGCCCATGTTGATGTCAATGCCGTCGAAGTCGAATTCGTCGCAGATGAGTTTGGTGGCTTCATGGAATTTTTCCGGGTTGGCGCCCCAAATTTGCGCCACAAGCCTGATGCCTTTCTTTTTCAGGATTTCCCGCTCCGATGCGTTTACTTTCAGCCGGCTGATCACATTGGGACGACCCACGGGGTGGCACAGTCCGTCGGTGGAGGTAAATTCGGTGAATACCACGTGAAAATAGCGCGGGTCGGAAATTTCGGCCACCAACTGCCTGAAAGAGGTGTCGGTAACATCCTCCATGGGGGCAAGGGTAAATGCCGGTTTCGGTAACGACAGCCAGAAATTTTCCATCTTTTGCAATTGTTTTGGCCGGCAAAAATATAAAAAGAAAAGTTTTTCTTGATTTTGGTTACTTTTCATCAAGTCGGAGCGCAGCGGAGATACTGCCACCGCGGAAGAAAGGTAGCAAAAAAACCATTGGTAATTGACAACCGGCGATCTGTTGAATCGGCAACAATGATGAATGCAGAAAGACTTCCATTAATATCTAATCAATAAAATTCTTCAATATTTTAACGAAACAGATTCCATTAAAAACATAATAATACCGGAATCAAATCCGGTTTTATTATAATATTTCCGAATTTGTAAATAAAGATAATCTCCCGAAAAGTAGCAAAGCCAATTTAAGAATAATTGAGGCTAATACTATTGCAAACTATTCCGGTACCTGCGATTGTTTA
>JAOZMX010000289.1 GCA_029934065.1 Bacteroidales bacterium | reverse complement strand
GTTTTTCTTTTGGGCCTTGGTGCTTTAATGACCATAAAAACAAGATCGGAATTGCTTTCGTTGTACCAGCAATGCAAAATATCTTTGGGGCTTTCCACCAGCGTATTTTCGTCAACGGTCATTTTCTCGTCGCCGATCTGTACGACACCCTTACCTTTTAATACGTAAAAAGCCACATCCACCGGCGTGATATGTTTTTTCAATGATTGTCCTTTTTTCAAAGTAATCACTGTTATCACGGCATCCTCCGTGTTGTAGAGATTACGCGCATCAACACGATGGGCTGTTTCCATGACGGGAACCTCGGATAGTTTTTTTGTTATGATCATAAGATGTCCTTATTATTTTTTTCTGACGATTTAAATTAAAAACACACATCCGGTTGTTAATGTTCAAACAGGACATAAAAAAAGCTCCCGCCACTGTTGACGGGAGCCAATAAATCAGGTGATTCTTTTGATGGTTATTTGCCGGGGCAAACTTTCACCACGCTCTCTTTGATGTTCTTGTCGCCATAAGCTTTGTCGAAAGCGGCACTGAACTGTTCGGCCAGTTTTTGTGCCTGCTTGTCGTAAGCATCCTTATCGGCCCAGGTGTTTTTCGGGAAAAGAATTTCCGGCGGAACTCCGGGACAGCTTTTGGGAATGTCCACATGGAAGAGCGGATCGTGTGCATATTCCACATCATTCAGGTCGCCGCTCAAGGCCGCATTCACCATTTTTCTTGTCAGGTTGATATCCATACGACTGCCCACACCGTATGCGCCGCCGCTCCAGCCGGTGTTGATCAGGTAAACTTTCGTATTGTGTTTTTTCATTTTTTCGCCCAACAAGTCGGCATAAACATCCGGATTCGACGGCATGAAGGGTTGTCCGAAAAATCTTGAGAAAGTAGCCTGCGGCTCGGTAACTCCCGTTTCGGTACCGGCGAGTTTGCTGGTATAACCCATCAGGAACCAAAGCATGGCCTGATCGGCGTTGAGCCTCGACACCGGAGGCAGCACACCGTAAGCATCCGCCGTGAGGAAGAGGATGGTGGTGGGATGTCCCGAAGTGGATGATTCCTTGATGTTCTTCAGGTATTTCAGCAGGTACGAAGCCCGTGAGTTGGGTGTAAAACGGTCGTCGTAATAATCGAAGTGGCCGTCGGGATAAACCATGGCATTTTCAACAATGGTGCCGTGGTTCAGGTAATCGTCCTTGTGCATCACCGCGTCATAAATATCCGGCTCTTTGGCAGGATTGATATCAATCATCTTGGCATAGCAGCCGTTCTCGAAGTTGGCAATGCCGTCTTCGCTCCAGCCGTGTTCGTCGTCGCCCAGCAGCGCACGGGTCGGGTCGGCCGACAGGGTGGTCTTTCCGGTACCGGACAAACCGAGCAGCAGTGCCGAATCGCCGTTTTTGCCTTCGTTGGCCGAGCAGTGCAGCGGAAGAATGCCTTCGAAGGGCAACAGGTAATTCATCACGGTAAAGAGCATTTTCTTGATGCTTCCGCAGTATGCAGAACCAACGATAACACCCATCTTGCGGTCCATGTCCATGGCAACCACCATGTTCGACGTTTTGCCGTTGGGCAGTTTCCGCAGTCTGCCTTCATATTTCGAAGCGTCCAGCTTGTCGTATGGAAGGGCCAGCAGATAAAAGCCGTCTTCGTAATAAACACTTTTTTCGATATCGGCGGGGACGGGGCGGAACATATTGTCGGTAAATAGCGAATGCAACGCCTTGTCGGTGACGGTCTTTACGGGAAGGGCATACTTACTGTCGGCACCGATCACGCGGTCGGTTACATGTACCTGGCCTTTTTTTGCAAGGATTTCCAGCGCTTCGTCAAAGATGATGTCGAAGGTCTCTTCATCAATGGGGATGTTGTTGGGCGAAGTCCAGTCAATGGTCTTTTCGCTGGAAGCCCGTTTGACGATCACCGTATCCTTGGGCGAACGGCCCGTTGATTCGGGAGGTGTCCAGGTGGCCAGCGCCCCCGATTCCGAAATGATAGCCTCTCTGTTGTCAACGGCCATCTGTATCATGTTCCTGCGTGGAATGTTGTTTAAAACATTGCCGTGGGCATCAATTGCTCCGGCAAGTTTTTGTTTCAGATTATTGCTCATAAGTTTATCGTTAATGATTAATAATAAATGATTTTGCCGGCGAAATTACAAGAAAAAACAAAACGGAGATTTTTTCACGGATAAAATTTTTATTCACAGCGACATATTTTGACGCAGCCCGCATCTAAATTTGTGAAAACACAACAAAAATTAAACAGATTACCATGGAAAAAAACATTAAACTGAATGTGCTGAAAAACATCGGAAAGGTTTATGAACGGGCTGAAAATTGCCGGCTCCAGAAATCTTTCTTCCAAAAAATTGACAACGAGTTGGATTACCTTTCCCAATATTTCGGGAGCAGCAAAAGAGAGGCATTTTTCATTGCAGTGGTCTTTGCACTCAACTACCAGGGCAACAGCGTCAACCTGAATGACATGATACAGTATTTCAACTGCAATCCGATGAAAATACTGGAATACAGCGACGATTTCGAAACACTTCATGAAAAGGATATTTTCAGCAAACAGCAATCCAATCGCAGGATAAAACTGGCTGTAGCCAACGATGAGTTCATCATCAACAAGAAGATCACCGAAGCCATCCTTACCAACAAACCCATGCCCGAGAAGAGCAAAGAAGAGTTGAATGATGTGATAGAATTTCTTGAAGAATTCAGCATCCTCAGTGGACAAAGAGAAGCTGATGATATAGATACGTTCTCTTTGATGCGCAAAACCAATAATTTAATATCAAACAATTTGCACTTGCCGCTGATCAGGAAGCTCAAAGACTTTCAATTG
>JAOZMX010000288.1 GCA_029934065.1 Bacteroidales bacterium | reverse complement strand
TGAACGATGGGTTTTACATCATCCATTTCGTCCTTGGAACCCTGTTCACCGAATAATAATTCCACAAGGCGAACTTGTACTGTTTCCGATTTGAAAGAATTGAGCACTTCCGACAATTCGATCAATTGTTCTTTGATTTTGCTAAAGTTTTTAATCATAATTACTTATTTCCTTTTAATCTGTTAAAAGATAATTAAATACAGTTGGATAAAATATTGTCTTTCCCCGTAATAACCTTTTCCTGTTCGGTAATTACGCCACAAATATAAACACTTTTATTTAATTGTTTAAATAAATCCGTATTTATTTCATATTATTCACAATCGGGAAATATCTTTATTCCGGATGTTGTACAATACTTAACATCAATATTGTAAGCTTTTCGGCATTTTGCCCGCCGGTACTTTTTCGATCCGAAAAAATTTATGCAAATGATTTATTTTGGTTATAGACAGGCCGTGTAATGTATAAATCCCCGAAATTACCCGAAAAAAATACTTTGATTGATTGAGAAAAAAATTGTAACTTTTGAGGTGCTTGCACGTTTTAAGGTAATAGAAATGAATTGCCAATTGGCCGATGACGATAAAGGAGTACAATAAATGTGTTGATCTTTATGCTGATGGAGCGTATCGTTTTATCCTGAAAAATATCAGGGACAACGATACGGCAAAGGATATTGTGCAGGAATCATTTGTAAGGTTGTGGGACAAGCGAAAGGTCGTCGGTTTTGACAAAGCCAAAACCTACATTTTTACAACAGCTTATCACTTGATGATTGATGTGTTGCGAAAAAATAAAAATCATAGGGAATACGGCCGGGGCGACGAAAACCTGATGACCATCAACAACGGGTTTTCGGATTTGCAGGAAATTTTGGATGAAGCTTTGCAAACGATACCGGAGATTCAGCGGACGGTGATATTGCTGCGCGATTACGAAGGGTACTCTTACAAAGAAATAGGCGACATTACGAATTTATCCGAGTCACAGGTGAAAGTTTATATTTATCGTGCCCGGATGAGCCTGAAACAATATATCGGTAGTTTGGACAGGGTAATTTGATCAAATGGAAAAAATG
This sequence comes from Bacteroidales bacterium, assembly GCA_029934065.1. Lineage (GTDB taxonomy): Bacteria > Bacteroidota > Bacteroidia > Bacteroidales > 4484-276 > 4484-276. The sequence goes on along the minus strand of JAOZMX010000288.1, from coordinate 1,799 downwards.
AAAATCAACAGGGACAATTTTGAGGCTTTCATGCTTGATCTCCGGGAAGGGAATCTCGACCGGAAGGGCAGGGAAGCGCTTGCTTTGTTTTTGGAACAAAATCCTGATCTGAAAGCCCATCTTTCCGAATCTGCGGACATCCGTTTGCAACCCGATCTTTCCACAACCTTTGAGGGAAAAGCAGCTTTGAAAAAATCGGAAATACAAACGACGGGAAAAATCAATGAGGATAATTACGAAAAGTGGATGATCGCTTCGATGGAAGGAGACCTGTCACCGCAAGAGGAGCAACAACTTGGTGAGTTCTTGGCTGTCAATCCGTTTTTACAACAGGAAATTTCAAATTTCCGGGCTACGGTTGTCAAAGCGGATAACTCGATCGTTTTCCCCGAAAAAGAAAAGCTGAAGAAAAAAATCCCTTTGATAAACGTTTACCGGCCTGTGGCGGCAGCGGCAGTGGTGTTACTTCTTTTAGGAATATTTGTTTTACTGAAAGATCAGCCGGCCAACACCAAATCCCGGTTGGTTGTGTCCACTCATCATACAAACGTGTCAACCGGCAATACCGAAAGACATCAGACGGAAATATTTGCTTTACGATCCATCCCTTCCCCGGTACGTATTGCTGTGGAGGCAAACCGGTATCCGTCCATTCAAAATCGTCCATCAACAATTCACGATCCTGCTCAACTCCTGTCCGCTGCAATACTGCCGGATGCGGAGAGCGTATTTTCCGAAAAACAGGAAACAATGGAAGAATTGCCTCCCCTGGCAATACAAACCATCAATGGAGAAACGCCGTTTGTAATGATCAACCTTATCCCGCGTAACGAAATGAGCAGCATTTTTAACGACATGCTTGTCCGTGACGGATTGAAAACAGGCCGCCGTGAAAAACAAAATTTCATGGCCGGCATCACAAACGCCTTGTTCGGGAAAAGTCAGCGCGATCCTTCCCGTTCGGTACTGAAAAACCTTGCTGAAAAAGGGAAACAATCTTTTGAACAACTGGCCGAAGGATTACCCGTACCCGTGTACAGCGAAACGGACGAATCGGGCAAAAAAATCACCTATGTCGCCCTTACCGATAACATCAGCTTCAGGATCAACAAAGGGAAAGGCAATAAGGAATAGCAAATCCTTGCGGGATCACTATCCCAGTTTTTCAAGGATCAGTTTCACAACATTGTATGCACCCGTATAAATCTGGTCGATTGTGGCATCGAGCATGTAGCAGGGCGTTGTAAAAACATTATTGGTTTCATCCACAACCACCTCGCCGTGCGTGGCGATCACATGTGTTCCGCCCAGTTGCCTGATACCTTCGGCCGTTTGTTCATCCTGTCCGATGGTTACTTTTACGTTTTCAAGTACTTTGGAGACCAACACCGGTGAAATGCACAACGCACCGATGGGTTTTCCCGCCCGATGCATGGCTCTGACGGCTTTTTCCACATCAGGGTTGACTTTGCAGTTGGCCCCTACAATGGCAAAATCGCAAAGGTTTTTGGCAACACCGAAACCTCCCGGAAGCATCAGTGCATCAAATCCGCCGGCATTAAAATCTTTCAAATCCTTAATGTTTCCGCGGGCGATACGTGCCGACTCCACCAGCACGTTTCTCTTTTCGCTGACCTCCTGTCCGGTCAGATGGTTCACCACATGGTATTGATCAATGTCGGGAGCAAATATTTCGTAAACACCTCCCTGCTGGCTGATGGACAACAATGTCAGCACAGCTTCATGGATCTCGGCGCCGTCGTAAACGCCGCAACCCGATAAAATAACTGCAAATTTTG
>JAOZMX010000287.1 GCA_029934065.1 Bacteroidales bacterium | reverse complement strand
AGCCGGGAAAGGCTAAAGTTTTCATTGTCGGATTTCGCGAATTTGTTTTGCAAAAGCATCATAAGCGAGATACTTTTTTGCTTCCTTTTTTGGTCTTTCAAAAAAGGAAGAGCATGAGGAAAATCTGCAAACGGCGTAGTTGCCGGTGCAAAAGATTACTGGTTGTTCATTGCTAAAAATGCAAGAATTTTATTGACATGGAATTAACACATAACCTCTTAACCCATAACCCATAACCGCACAACCAAACATCAAGCCCTGCCAGGGAGTGATTTTCCCGGCACTGCCCGCTGCCTACATTCGTGCAAGCCCCATAAATACCGCATGAAGCGTAATGGTAATGATCAGCCAGAGGTTGCGCGACCGTTCCGGCGAAAGTTTCATAAACCGGTATTCGATATGGCTGCCCGGGCATGAACTTAAGCAGTCGCCGCAATAAGTGCAGGTAGGGCCGGGTTTTCTGTTGATGATATCTTCCCTGTTCAAGGCATCATAAGGACATTTTACCGTACAAAGCATGCACTCGGTGCAGCCGTTGTTGATGGTCATCCTGAATGGATTGACATATTTGATGTAACGGATCAGCGTCCCGATGGGGCACCACGAAACGCAATGTACCATTTTGCCTTTTTGGGGCGAAATAAAAATCACGATCAACACTCCCACAACACCAATGACGCTTGCGCCTGCCACGGCATACCCCAACGGCGCATCGAATATCCGCAACAAAACGATGACCGTTAAAAACAAAACAAAAAAACTGTTTCGGATGGCATTCCGGTTTACCAATCGCTTGTTGCCTATCTTCCTGGAATAGGCCGCAAGATTGTCAAACGCACCGAAATAGCACAATTGGCTGCACCATGCCGGCCCGGACAATATCACCGTGGATAAAAAAAGGATGGGCATAAATCCGATCTTGAGCCGGTAAACCGCACCTCCGAGGATCAATGCCGGAACGGGAAAATGCAGCTTGCCCGTCATCAAACATTCGTCACACCCCAACAAGCCGGCAACAAGCTGTGCAAAAAAGAACACCGCAAACAGCGTCCAGCTTCTCCGTCTCCATAACGCTGATGTGCGGACATCATGCAATTTCACGAAAAGAAATGCCGCATACCCCGATAAAAGAATAACCTCAACCCACCCCCAGCCAGGGAAAAAACGCTCCACAAGCAACATGGGCATCTTCACCTTCCATTCAACTACCGAGAGCAGAACCAGCGTCAGCAAAGCCGGCACAAAAGCCAATGAATATGATTTTATCTTTTTCAAACCTGCATCATTTCAGGGCGCAAAAGTAAAAAGTTTCGTAAGAAATAAAGACATCTCATCATCTTTAACCGGCAAACCGGAACCTAAAAAAATGTGAGATAAAATTTGACTGCGAGACAAAATACAATATTTTTGCCTTCCGATTAACACGTTAAAAATACCGTTATCATAAAATAATCCGAAAAATATGGAATCACAAAATATCGCAACAGCAGGAAACCGGGGCAAACGCGTAAGATCCGATTGTTTTGTCACCCTTGAACTGAAAGAAAACGGCGGTCTGGAGATCGTCGTTCAAAGCAAAGTAAAAGCCATGTTTGGCAAAGAGATCGAAAAACTGGCAAAGGAGGTATTGAACTTTTTCGACATCAGGAATGCCCGTTTGCAAATTGAAGATTCGGGTGCACTGCCGTTTGTGATGGCCGCACGCATCGAAGCGGCGGTAAAACTTGTGAGCGATACAAAAAAGGAATTTCTCTTTGATATCATTGAAGAAAACAAGTATGAGACGGCAAAAGACCAGTTCAGGTTTTCGCGGCTTTACCTGCCCGGCAACACACCAAGCCTGATGATCAATGCCGGCCTGCACAAGCCCAACGGGCTGATCCTCGACCTGGAGGATGCCGTGGCTTTTGACAAAAAACACGACGCCCGTTATTTGGTGAGGAACGCCCTGCGGAGCCTGAATTTTTACGGTGCCGAAAAGATGGTGCGCATCAATCAGGTACCCGGCGGCCTTGATGACCTTGGATTTGTTATTCCCCACGGCGTCAATCTGGTTTTGGTACCCAAATGCGAAGGGGCTGAACAAATCGAACAAGTAAACCGAAAGATTGATGCTTTGAAATCGGAGCACCGGATTGACCGCAACATCTGGCTGATGCCGATCATCGAAAGTGCACTGGGTGTGATCAAATCGTACGAAATTGCCACGGCAGCCGATAATATTGTGGCGCTGGCCATCGGACTGGAAGACTACACCGCCGACCTCGGGGTACGACGCACACCGGAGGCCACCGAATCGTTTTTTGCCCGTACACAACTGGTTAACGTATGCAAAGCCGCAGGCATCCAGGCCATCGATTCCGTTTTCTCGGATGTGGCCGACATGGAAGGGCTGAAACAAAATGTCATCACCTCCAAGTCGCTGGGATTCGACGGCATGGGATGCATCCACCCGCGGCAAATCAAAGTGATCCATGAAAACTTCGCTCCCGATGCTGCCGAGATCGAAAAGGCCAAAAAGATCGTGAATGCTTTTATCACAGCAACAGAGCAGGGCCTCGGCGTGGTGTCGCTGGGCACAAAAATGATTGATGCTCCCGTGGTGAAACGCGCTCAAAAAGTGATTGACCTGGCACTGTCGCTGGGGCTGATCAATGAAAACTGGCGGGAAGAGATGGGGGAATAAAGAGACCGGAGCGACTGGAGGGACTGAAGCGATGAGGGATGAAAGAACGATGGAGCGATGGGATGAGGAGAAATCAAATGCTGGACGGTAAACCATACAAGGCATTACCTCCTGATTCCCTGGGATAAGAACATTTATGAAAATGCTGTTCGGTGAATGTTATAAAAAGTATGTGCATAATTATGGGTTGACAAATAAC
>JAOZMX010000125.1 GCA_029934065.1 Bacteroidales bacterium | reverse complement strand
TCAGTCGCCTTTACTTCCAACTTTACCCATTTCCTGTTCCGGTGCGCTGCACCTTTCGGATTTGTTGATGATACCGATGCTTTAAATATTGCGCGGCGCTGCCGCTTTATTTCATTTTCGGAATTCGTTATCGCCTCTCCCGGACGTTTCCGGCATGCTCCTGACGTCGCAGCCGGAAAGTCTTTGCCATTTGTCCCTTCGTCCCTTCAGTCGCTTTTACTCCCAACTTCCCGCTTTTCCTTTTATCTTTGCAGCCCGATTTGTTGACGGGAAAAACATCTTGTTTCTTTGAACATTCGGACGGGTTCAACAGTTACCTATTAAACTTTACCAAACAGTACTGCGATTTATATCAACATGAAATACCACCTTATTACATTGGGATGCCAGATGAACATGTCGGACAGCGAGCGTGTCCGCACCATCATCGAATCCCGCACGGGTTATCAATGGACCGACCTTGAGGAAGAGGCCAATATGGTCGGCATCCTGGCATGCTCGGTGAGGCAAAAGGCCATCGACAAAGTCTATTCGCGCATCCGGAAATGGAACCAATGGAAACACAAAAAAAGCCTCATCACCTTTATCTCGGGTTGTATCCTGCCCGACGACATGAAAAAATTCCTGAAACTGTTCGACATTGTCTTCAGAATGAGTGAGCTGGAACAGTTGCCCGATATGATCAAACAATACGGCATCGTTTCGCCTGCATCGCTTCAGCCCGATTTGCTGACCATGCCCGACAACACACACATCAACAATTTCTGGAAAATAACGCCGCAGTACAGTTCGCCTTTCGAGGCTTTCATTCCGATACAGAACGGCTGCGACAAATTTTGCACCTTTTGCGCCGTGCCCTACACCCGCGGCCGGGAGGTTTCGCGTCCTTCGGAGGAGATCATCAACGAGGTGGCGCATCTCGTGGAACAGGGGTACAAATCCATCACCCTGCTGGGGCAAAATGTCAACTCGTACGGCCTCGACAAAAAAGGGGAGGAAATCTCATTCCCAGAGCTGTTGCGCAGGATCGGCGAAAAAGGCAAGACGCTGGGGAGCCGTTTCTGGGTCTATTTCACCTCTCCGCATCCAAGGGATATGACCGAGGAAGTACTTGAAGTGATCGCACAATACGACTGTCTGGCCAAGCAGATCCATATCCCCATCCAGTCGGGCGATGATGAGGTTTTGGAAAGGATGAACCGGAAACACACAGTGGAGACATACCGCAAGATCATCCGCGGCATCCGGAAACACCTGCCGCAGGCCACCATCTTCACCGACATCATTGTGGGCTTTACCGGAGAGACCGACCAACAGTTTGAAAACACGCGCCGCATCATGCAGGAGTTCCGGTACAACATGGCTTACATCGCCCAATACTCGCCCCGCCCGGGAGCAGTGAGCTCGCGGTGGGCCGATGACGTTCCGCGTGAAGTAAAAAAAATCCGCTATCACCGGTTGAGCGACGACCTGCGAAAAATTTCGGCCGAACACAACAAAAAGATGATCGGCAAAAGCTACACCGTCCTTGTTACGGGGACAGACCGGAAGGAGGGTTACCTGTCGGCGCTCACCGAAGGAAAGATCGTATGCCGGTTTCCTTCGGAAGACAAAAGTCTTATCGGCCGGTTTGCCGATCTGACAATCACGTCATCCGCCGATTTTTCGGTTGAAGGAAAACTAAAACGGTAAGGCCGATGAAAAGAATTGCTTTCAAAACATTGGGTTGCAGACTCAATCAGTACGAAACCGATGCGCTGGCATCGCAGTTCTCCGGTCAGGGGTATCAGGTGGTGAACTTCGACGATGAGGCGGATGTGGTGGTGGTGAACACCTGCACGGTAACCAATCAAAGCGACAAAAAGTCGAATCAGACCATCAGGCAGGCCGCCGCCAGACATCCCGGCGCCCTGCTCGTCGTGGCCGGATGCATGGTAAACAACCACCGCGAAAAACTCGAAAACAAATTCAACCGCGTAACCTGGTTTGTTGACAACAAACACAAAAGCGCCATCTTCAACCTCGTTGACGGCTATTTTAAAGGTGAAATAACGCATCCCGAAGATTTTGAAGGCGGCCTGTTTGATTTCGAAGCGGCAAAAAAGACCTTCCACACGCGGAGCTGGATCAAGATACAGGACGGATGCAACAACTTCTGCACCTATTGCATCATCCCCAAAGTACGGGGACGGGCAGTAAGCCGTCCGCTAACCGAGGTGCTGGAAAACATCCGTCAGGTGGTTGATTTCGGTTACAAAGAGGTCGTGCTCACGGGGGTGAACATCGGAAGGTACGAGGAATCGGGCACCCGTTTCGAAGACCTTGTGGAAAAGATCCTTGCCCTGCCGGGCGATTTCAGGTTGCGCATCGGCTCCATCGAGCCCGAAGGTTTCGGCGACAAACTATTCGACCTGTTTGCTCATCCGAAACTCACACCGCACCTTCACCTGTGCATCCAGAGCGGATCGGACAGGATTCTGAAACTGATGCACAGGATGTACACCGTCAACGATTTCGTGCAAACCGTTGACAAGATCAGAGGCAGATACCCGGATTTTAACTTCACCACGGATGTCATCGTGGGATTTCCCGGAGAAACGGAGGCCGATTTCAGGGAAACCGTTGATGTCGTCCGGCAATTGAACTTCGGACACGTCCACACCTTCAAATTTTCGTTGCGCAGCGGAACACGTGCCGAAAAACTCCCCGGACGGATACCGGAAAACATCAAAACACAAAGAAGCGAAATACTTCACCGGACGGCATCGGACGAAAAACGAAAATACCGCCTGAAAATGGTGGGTAAACCACAAACGGTGCTTATCGAAAAGACCAGGAGCGGCATGGCCTACGGATACGGCGAACATTACCTGCCGGTACGTTTCAGCCATGACGTTGATTCCGTCAACCGGTTTGTAACCGTAAAACTGACGGCTTTGGACGAGGATGATGATCCGGTTTTTACGGGAACAATTCAAGATAATGAAGGATAAAACACTATTTTTGCCGCCTTTAAAGACAAATACAACATTAGCACCATGAGAAAAAAAATTGCAGCCGGAAACTGGAAAATGAACACTACCCTTCAGGAGGGTACACAACTGATCACGGATATTTTAACCAACCTCGAAGCCGATCCTCCCCGTCAGGATGCCGGCGAAATGCTGATCATTTTCGCTCCGCCTTTTATCACTTTAAAGGATGCCGTTGAGCTGACCCGGGGTAACGGTCAGGTGAAAATCGCCGCACAAAACTGTCACACCGAAGAAAAAGGTGCTTTCACGGGAGAAATCAGCGTACCGATGATCAAATCAACGGGAGCCGAATACGTGATCATCGGCCACTCGGAACGCAGGGCCTATTTCAACGAAAGTTACGAAATGCTGGCCAAAAAGGTTGACGTTACTTTGAAACACGGCCTCTCCCCCATCTTTTGCTGTGGCGAAAAACTGGAAATACGTGAAAAAAACGAACATTTCAACCTTGTCAAAGAACAGATCGAAAGTTCATTGTTTCACCTCGACGCCGAAGCTTTTTCAAAGGTCGTCATTGCATACGAACCTGTCTGGGCCATCGGAACGGGAGTAACGGCTTCGCCGGAACAGGCCCAGGAGATGCATGCATTCATCCGGAAACTGATCGCCGAAAAGTACGGAATGCCGGCAGCGGAAGAAACCACCATTTTGTACGGCGGTTCGGTCAATGCAAAAAATGCTTCCGAGTTGTTTGCCCAAAAAGATGTTGACGGCGGTCTGGTCGGCGGCGCCTCGCTCAAGGCCGGTGACTTTGCCGTTATCGTCAATTCGTTTCAGTAGAAAATCATGTCCATGTTTCAACCGACCATCAATCCCTGACCAACGATGCCGTTAACCAAACCCATCACAGCATTGATCTTCGACTGGGGCGACACGGTGATGCGCGATTACAACCTCCCCGGCCCCATGGCACACTGGGAAAAAGCGGACTGGATCCCCGGCGCCGAAACGGTGCTCAAAACACTTTCAGGAAAATACACATGCGTTATTGCCACCAACGCAAGCCATTCGGGAACCGCCGAAATGATTGCCGCACTGAAACGCGTCGGCGCTCATCGGTATTTCCGCCATTTCTTTTCATCCAAAGAGCTGGGATACGAAAAACCGGACCCCCGTTTTTTCGCTTCCATCACCAATAAGCTGGGGTTGAAACCCGAGGAATGTGTTATGACCGGCAACATGTACGAAAAAGATATTGCCGGCGCCAAACGTGCCGGATTGCAAACGGTGTTTTTCAACGAAAAAAACACTCCGGGAGAATATCCTGATGCAGATGCTGTTATTAACTCATTGGTACAATTATTAAAAATAATCCCCTGAATAACATGACCGATTTTTTCAAAAGAGCGTTGATACTGCTGATGATTTCGATGACCTTTGCGGCCGGAGCACAAGATAAATTTCCGAAAAAGGATTTTATCCCGCCGGTAGATTTTCCGCTGGTGTTGTCGGGAACCTTCGGCGAGTTGCGAACCAACCATTTTCATTCGGGAATCGATATCAAGACCCAGGGCGTTCAGGGAAAACCCGTACATGCCGTAGCCGACGGATACGTTTCACGCATCAAAATATCGCCGGGCGGATTCGGCAAAGCCGTTTATATTGACCATCCCGACGGATATACCACCGTTTATGCCCATTGCAGAAACTTCAACAGCGATATCGACAAATGGGTCAAAGCCCAACAATACAAACTCGAGTCTTTTGAAGTGAACCTTTTTCCCGGGAAAGATCAGTTTCCGGTCAAACAGGGCGACATCATTGCATGGTCGGGAAATACGGGCAGTTCCATGGGGCCGCACCTGCATTTCGAGATCAGGGAAACCAATGGTCAGATTCCTGTCAATCCTTTGCTGTTCGGCTTTCCGGTTAAGGATTACATCCGTCCGAAGATCACCCGCCTGATGATCTATCCGTACGGGGAACACAGTCTGGTGAAAGGGAAAAACCGGCCGCTGGAACTCTTGCTCTCGGGGTGGGGGCCGGTTTACCGATTAAAAGGTTGCGACACCGTTGCCGTTTCGGGCGACATCTACTTCGGCATCGAAACATTCGACCTGCTCAATGCCGCCAAAAACAAAAACGGCGTGTACAGCATCACCTTAATGATCGACTCCGTAAAGGTTTTTGCATACGAACTGAATAAAATACCTTTTACCGAAAGCAAATACGTCAACAGCCTGATCGATTATGCCTATTTTTCGAAATACAAAAAACGCATCCAAAAAACGTATATCGAGCCCGGCAACCATCTGTCGGTTTACGAACAGGTGGCGGGGCACGGAATTTTTGATATGACGGATAACAAAACCCACCGGGTTCAATACATTGTCGAAGATGCTTACGAAAACGAATCCGTGCTTACTTTCTATCTGAAAAGCTCAACTCCCGAACCCGGAAAAATCTTCGAAAACGGAGACCCATCGCCCGGAGAGACCGTTTTCGGTTACGACAAGGATAATACGTTTGAAGACGGCAACCTGCGACTGTTCGTCCCCAAAGGCGCTTTGTACGACACCTTGTCGTTCCGGTTTGCAATGGAAGCCTCGGACAAATCTCTGGATTCGGTCATGTATGTTGTTCATAACAAAAGCAAACCGCTGAATAAAGCCTGCAAGTTGATGATCAAACCCGGAAAAGCCATCGATCAATACGATCGCTATTCAGACAAATATTTAATTGCAAAGGTAAATGACAAATCGGGTGAACTCATTGCCACCGGCGGCCGGTGGGAGGACGATCACCTCACTGCCTATATCTCCTCTTTCGGAAAATATGTCATCGCCATCGACACCGTAAAGCCCGAGATCAGACCCTACAATTTCACATCCGGCAAATCCGTCGGCAAACAAAAAACCGTCAAAGTGAGGATTGAAGACGATTTTTCGGGCATCAAACAATTCAGAGGCACATTGAACGGAAAATGGATATTGATGGAATGGGACCCCAAAAGAAAGATGCTGACCTACACCAAAGACGACCGGATGATAAAAGGAAAAAACCTTTTCAAACTTGTGGTAACCGACAACCGGAACAATGAAGCGGTTTATGAAACGGTATTGTGGAATTGAAAATAAACATGGTGTAAATTGATAAAACAGAATAAATGACCGTACCGGGAAATTTTGTTCCGGTATCGCATCGAAAACCTCCGCTGCCACATACCGTTTGCAGATTTTCCTCATTATCCCGATATGATTTTTTGCAACTGGCAATGCAGTTTTCTTTTTGGTTTTCCGCCGGGGTTCTTTTTCTCTTTTCTTTGTTCTTTCCCCGTGCTTCACGGGGTTATTTACGTTGATCAGCCTTCGGCAGATGGTTCTTATCGGCTTTGCATAGCATCCGTAAGCAGGCCTCATCTAAAATCTCAAATCGTTAATCGTCAATCTTAAATCAATATCAAACATCTGACATCGGATCCCGACAAGTCGAGGACAGCTATCGGATATCAAAGGGGTTTCGGTGCTACGCACCTTATGTATTATTGGGTAAATCTTTTCTATAGAGATTTCGGTGCGCTGCACCTCAATCTTTTTCAAAATGACAATTTTTCCATTTTGTAATGTCAAAAATCAAGCGGGAGCATTTATCCGCGCGCCGGGAACCTTATCTGTTGCCGATGAACCTTAATAGAAAAACAGACCACCATAAAGAAAAACCTTATTACCTTATTCATTCTGTTTCAGCATTATTATTTGCCGTTATCGGCAAATTCATCCGTTAAATCCGTTTTATCCGATGATTAAAAAATAATATACATTTGGCCAAAAAAATAAAGGCCGGAAAATGGAAAATTTATTGGAGAAAATTAATACCACCGTTGCATTTTTAAAAAAGCAGGGAATCGACAATCCGGAAGCAGGGATCATTCTCGGTACCGGATTGGGGAAACTGACCGATGAAATCGAAATCGAAAAAGAGATTGATTATGCCGACATTCCCTATTTCCCCGAGGCCACCGTCGAGTTTCATCACGGAAAGCTGATTTACGGACGGCTGAACGGAAAGATGGTAATTGTTATGAAAGGAAGGTTTCATTATTACGAAGGGTACACCATGCAGCAGATCACCTTTCCGGTGAGGGTGATGAAATTTCTGGGCATCGGTTATCTGATCGTTTCCAATGCCGGAGGCACGGTGAATCCGGACTTTTCGAAAGGCGAGCTGATGCTGCTTACCGACCACATCAATCTTCTGGGCGACAATCCGCTTATCGGAAAAAACTACGATGAGCTGGGCCCGCGGTTCCCGGATATGAGCCGGCCTTACTCGGAAACGATCAACGGGAAATTCATCCGGCTGGCCGAAAAGCATCACATCAGGCTCAACCGGGGAGTATATGCCGCCGTGGCCGGCCCCAATCTCGAAACACGCGCCGAGTACCGTTACTTACGCATTATCGGCGCCGATATCATCGGGATGTCAACCGTTCCCGAATGCCTCGTGGCCAACCACATGGGGCTTCCCGTAGCGGCAATATCCGTCATCACCGACGAATGCGACCCGGATAACCTTGCCCCCATCGACATCGACGAGATACTCGAAGTAGCCGGCAGAGCCGAAAAAGACCTGATCACCCTCGTTGTTGAATTGATTGCCGCGGTTTAAAACCCGAGCTTTTTTGCAACCTTTTTCGGCAACGCTTTCTTATTGACGTAAAAAGCAATGGTTTTGTACAGGATGTAGGACTGCGAGGCATAAAAATACCCGCCGAAGTCGTTGCTGTCGGAGGCCCATGAATTTTTAACTTTATACCAGGTGTTTCCGTCCTGATCTTGTGCCAGTCCCACGATGTGCATGCTGTGATCGTCGGTGGTGGAATAGTTTTCGTAAGCTTTCTGCCGCATTTCGGGGGTGATGGTACGTTGTTCGGCAGGCACAATGAAAACACTGTCGCGCTCGCCGTCGGTCATCTCGCTCCACTCTTTTTCGGGTACCAGCGCCAGACCTTTCCTGTGGTTGAACCCTTTGTCGCTGACATCGGCAGCCCACGCCACGGTGTAGCCGCTTTCCAAAGCATGATCAAGGATCGGGATCAAATCTTCGAGGGGCACATTGTAATAATCTTCGTAATCCCAGTTGTCGGGAATTTCCAGTAAAAACGGCTGATAATAGGGTACGTGTGTAAATGAAGTAATCTCCGCATACTCGTCGGGCGAGAGCTTCACCACCTCTTCTGCAAAAGATTCTGGTGTATAGGATTTTCCGTCGTAATCGAAGGATTGGGGAATTGCACCAAGGTAGGAATCAAGTATTTTATCGTAGGCATCAAACCAAACAGGAGTGAGTTTTCCGTTTTTATTTTGAATCACAGCCTTCACAAAGGATTTCAGCACATTGTCCATTTCTCCGTGGACGGGCAATTTTTCACCGATGGTAAGTCCGCTGTATGCCGTGTCGGTAAGCATTCCCTTTTCGGCAATGGCCTCCATAACCTGATGCGCTTCGCCTCCGGGCCCGAAATTGAAAGCACCGTGGAGGCGGACATAGCTGATCGCACGTTTTTCGTAAGCATCCCTCACCGAAAACATCTCCGATAAATCCAGCTCCGGACCGCCGTTATGCATCACTTCGGCTTCCACAAACGAAGTCCCGGCAAAACTCCAGCAGGTTCCCGAGCGGTTTTGGTCTTTCACGGAAGTATGCGGCACTATTTTTACGTCGGTAAAATGATATCCGCTTTCGGGTTTTGTCGTATCGGCTTCCTGAGCCATTGCACCGTAGCCTGTCAGCATGGCGATCAGCAGCATTGCTATTGATAAATCTTTCATGTGTTGATAATTTTGTAATTAATTGATATTTTCTTTATCCGGTTTTCAATATTTATTTTTCATCCTACGGGCTAAAGCCCGTGTTTACGAATTCTCCACGGCTAAAACCCGGATGTGTGTGCCGGTACGCCGGCATTGCTTGCCCCTATTTTCCGAATCACCATATCCTTGGCTTAAAATCAGGTTTATTGACGATAGAAGCACTGCTACCCGTTGCTTTAATGGCCAGCAAACCGTTTTTCATGGCCATTTTCAGACTTTCCGACTGCTCCTCAAGACAAGCCACCGCACCGATGATTTGATGATTTTTGTATTCCGGCATCCATTCTTTTGCCTTGTCAAGTTTTTTTAGAAAATCCAGGACATCTTCAGATCTAAGTGTTGTCCTAACCTCAACAATTACTATTTCAGCATCATTTACCGCAATGATATCAAATTCAAAATTGATGTCTTTGCGTTTACTATCCATCTTCCGAAACGTATAACGCACCTTGATCCCCCTCTTGTTCAGCAATGTAGCCAAATCTTTTTCAGCCAATCTTTCGACAAGATTACCCCATTGCGTCGTGAAGAGGTCTTGCAGTTTCCTCATTTTACGGTCAAACTCTTTCATTTCTTCATAGCTATCTTCCATTTGTTTGCGTATTTCCATAAACATTTTCAGACATCATCAAAATTCAATAGCCTAATGCACTCCACAGCAAACTCATTCAGCATATCGCATTTTCTTTTTCCCCCATAAGGCCGAAAAAGTTTGCTATCTTTAGCAAAGATACATCATTTATTTTTTCATAAAATCCCTAAAATTGTTTTACCATGTTGAATATTTGCTATTTTTGCACTCTTTTTTATGTGAAATTCTAATTATCAGGTTTTTAGGAATAAAAACAGGAATTCAATTAACAAAATGTTAACGATTTTAAAATGATGGAAAACAAGGATCAACTTAATCAAATTCCTGAAGATGCACAAAATGCACAACAGGATGAGAAGACTTCGAAAAATGAGACCGTTAAAGACGAAAACGCAACGGTAGAAAACACAAACGACACCAACCGGGAACCGGAACAGGAAGAGCAGCAACCGGCAAAAGAGCAGGACAACAGCGAAACCGCACAGGAAACGCCAACAGATGTTGAAGCCGATGCTTCCGTAGTAACGGATAATGAAAAACAAGATGACATCGCTGTCGAAGATCAGGCAGTTGAAGAACCCGGAGAGGCTGAACCGGAGAAAAGTGAGAGCGTCGAAAGCATCGAGGCCGAAACTTCCGAACCAACCACTGCCGAACCCGAAACCGCCGAAACTCAAACTCCGCCCGTAGCAGAAGAGGAAACCAAAGAAGAGCTGGACGATACCAGCAAAGCCGAAATCGAAGAAAATGAGGATAACGAAACGGTTTCCACGGAAAAAGAGGAAGCGATGGTCATGGGAGATGAAGAAGATAAAGAGGCTGAAGAAACAAAAGAAGAGACCAAAGAAGAGGCTCCCGAACCGGTAAAAGCCAAGGAAGAAGAAAAAGAAGAAGTTAAGGAAGAAGTAATAGAAATTTTTGAAGAGGAGCACGGTGAAGCCGAAGAGGAACACGAAGAAGGTATTGCAGAAACCGAAGAGGTTGCAGTTGATTACGAACAACTTAAACGCGAAGAATTACTGGAAGCACTGGACAGCCTTGTCCATGCCGACGATATCAATAAAATAAAAGCAAAAATCGCAGCCATCAAGGTAGCTTTTCTCAAAAAAAGCAAAGACGAAAAAGAGGAACGTTATCAACATTATCTTGAAGAGGGTGGCGACAAGGAAAATTACCATCCCGCCGAGGATCCGCTGGAAGAAAAATTCAACGAACTTTTTGACATTTACCGCCAGAAACGTTTGATATTTCTGGAAAACCTCGAAAAGGAAAAAGTAGAAAACCTGGCCAAAAAACAAGCTATTCTCGACGAGCTCAAAGAGTTGATCAACTCCGAAGAAACCCTCAAAAAAACCTACGATGAGTTCAGGACACTTCAGGAGCGCTGGAAAGAGATCGGCATGGTACCCAAAAGCGAAGTCAATAACCTTTGGCAGAACTACCATTTCTTGGTCGAGAAATTTTTTGACAAGGTAAAGATCAACCGGGAACTCCGAGACCTTGATCTGAAGAAAAATCTGCAACAAAAGATCGTTTTGTGCGAAAAGGCCGAAGAACTCTTGCTGGAAAACTCCATCCTGAAATCTTTCAAAGCTTTGCAACGTCTGCATGAGCAATGGAAAGAGATTGGACCGGTACCGGCTGACAAACGCGACGAAATATGG
>JAOZMX010000015.1:30553-33383 GCA_029934065.1 Bacteroidales bacterium | reverse complement strand
ACTTCAGGCAGCGGATTGAATGTTAAGTTCATGCAGTCCGAGACATCGCCAGCACAAGGTTCAATAGCGGAAACCTGTATGCAAATCTCCACAGTCCCAATTAAATAATCATTATCTGAAGGGAGATATTGAGCATTAAGAATTGTAGGATCATCAAAACTACCTGTACCATTTGTCGTGTACCACATTATGGATCCGGCATTTTGTACTGAACCGGCCATCATGAAAGGCTCACCATCAGCACAAACTGCTTCATCATCCCCTGCAAAAGCCACCGGAGGAGAAATAATGGTAACCATTAAATCATCCGTTATTTCAGTTGTACAGGGTGAAATCGGCTCGGCTGATAATGATAAAACAACATTACCCGATGCAATGTCATCACTACCCGGCACATATTCGTTTGAAAGCAAAGTCGGGTCAGAAAACATACCATCACCTGATGTTGTCCATAAGTAATTTCCGGTGCTGTTATCAACCGTTCCTTCCGTAACGATTGTTTCCCCGGAACAAATGGTAACGTCCTCACCGGCATTTACATCCGGCAACATTTGGAACGACAATGTCAGTTGATCCTGAGCGCCAATCACACAAGGATTAACAGGAGAAGCTATCAATACAAGATAAATACTCCCTTGTGAATAGTCAACCGACGGACTGGGAACATAAGTAGCATTAACAATATTTTCATTGTCAAAGGCACCACCACCATTAAGCGTAACCCATTGGACGGAAGAATAATTAGTAGCTGTTGCATTAATATTTTCAAAAACTTCCATTTCACAAATTGTAGTGTCTCCTCCGGCATTTACAACAGGCGACGGCGCAACCTCAATACTAAAAGTACAACTTCCCGAACAACCTTGTTCATTTGTATAAGTGTAAGTTACCTCGTTTGCTCCCTGTTGGGCCAAATCGGGATAAAACATATTATCAGTTACTGCGTCACCGGAATACTCACCACCTTCCGGAAGTCCCCCTGTCAATTCAAATGGCTCCTCATTATCACAAACAACCATGTCTTCAGGGCAGGTTACTTCAGGTGCGTCAAGAAAAGTCAGCGTCATACAGTCGCTCACTTCTCCGGTACAAGGCGGCAAAGCATTGGCTTTAAGACATAATTCAACTGAGCCGAGTAAATAATCTGTCGCACTTGGCGTATAAACAGCATCTAATGAAAACGGATCATCAAATTCTCCCGTACCCATTAAAGTGTACCAAAACATCATTTCACCATTTTCAATCTGACCATTAAGCTGATATCCACTGAAGTCCTTACAGGCAACCCCATCCTCTCCGGCATTAACAACCGGTACAGGAGTAACATCAATCAAAAACGTACATGATCCGGAACATCCGGATGCACTTGTATAAGTATAAGTAATTTCATAACTCCCTGTTCCTACTGAAGGATCAAAAATATTGTCGGCCACACCATTTCCCGAATATTCTCCTCCTTCGGGCAAACCTCCCGTCAATTCAAACGGTTCTGCATCCTGACAAACCGACATATTTTCCGGACATGTAACTTCAGGCCCTTCATTGACCGTTATAACAAATTGGCAAGTATTCATACAGCCGATCTCAGAATCAAAATATGTATAAGTTATCGTATGATCACCAAGTCCGGCAACGCCCGGGTCAAAAAAGTTATCTGAAACTCCATCACCCGAATAAATACCGCCCATAGGCTGGGCCATGTTAAGGTAAATGGGTTCAGCATCAATACAAGTTGTAAAATCGTCAGGACATGTTACTTCGGGAGGTTCATTTACAATTACATTAAAGGCACAACTGCCACCACATCCAAACTCATCAGAATAAACGTATGTTATTTCAAATGTCCCGAGCCCTGTAACAGCAGGATCAAAAATACCATTTTCAACACCTTCTCCGCTATATTCACCACCTTCCGGTGTTGCCCCGGTCAATTCAAAAGGTTCACTATTGAGACAGGTGTTAATAAATTCAGGACAAACAACTTCCGGAAGCTGCTCGACAAAAATGTTAAATATGCAAGAATTGGAACATCCCGTAGCATCGGTATAGGAATAGGTTATTTCAGCATTTCCAATTCCGGCCACCTGCGGATCGAACATTCCCTCTTCAACTCCCGGTCCTGAGTATTCCCCTCCATCGGGAGTAGCTCCCGTGAGCTCAAAAGCTTCAGCATCTTCACATACCGTCATGTCTTCGGGACAAGTAACTTCAGGGAGCGGAACAAAGGTCAATGTCATGCAATCACTCACCTCTGCAACACATGGCGGAATAGCCATTGCCTGCAAACACAACTCAACCGAGCCCAGCAAATAATCGGTTTCACTCGGTGTATATACAGCATCCAACGCAAACTCATCATCGAATGTTCCCGTACCCGTCAAGGTGTACCAGAAATAATTCTCGGCATTTTCCACTTCACCGGCTAACTGGTAACCACTCAAATCCTCACAAATAGAACCATCCTCTCCGGCATTTACCATGGGAAGTGGTGTAACTTCAATCTGAAATGTACACGAATTGGCGCATCCGTTGGCATCGGCATAAGTATAAGTAATATCCCATACACCAACCCCAACAACCGAAGGATCGAACATCCCGTTGGAAACGCCCTGACCGGTATATTCGCCACCTTCAGGCATACCTCCTGTTAATTCAAAAGCTTCGGCATTTTCGCAGGTCTCCATCATATCCGGACAGGTCACATCGGGCAGTGTGTAAAAGGATAAATTCATACAATCTTCGTAAACACCGGTACAGGGAGAAGTGGGAATAGCAGAAAGACACAGGGTAACCTGTCCCAACAAGTAGTCCTGATCGCTGGGCGTATAGT
>JAOZMX010000015.1:0-30543 GCA_029934065.1 Bacteroidales bacterium | reverse complement strand
TTGAAATCATCAAATTCTCCGCTACCGTTCGGTGTGTACCAAAAATATTGTACAGCATTTTCAACACTACCGTTCAGCTGGTAGCCCGAATTGTCCGCACAAATCGTATCATCTTCACCTGCAAAAATATCAGGTAACGGTTCCAGTGTAATTTTCATGCAACTAAAATCATTCGAACAGGGAGGGGTAGCAAATGCTTCAAGACAAACAAAAACATATCCCGTATTGATATCCTCCTCCCCAGGAGTATAAACCGGATGCAATATCGTCGGATCATCAAATGTTCCGTCACCATTCGTTGTCCAAAGCAACGATTCGTAATTACTTGCCGTGGCCTCGGTAAGTTCATAGGTCTGGTTTTCACAAACGGTTGTGTTCTCGCCTGCATTAGCTGTTGCATTCAGGCAATTGGTTATTATCACCTGACCATTCGTCGTATTTGACATATAACTTACACCATTCACCGTGAACATCTCGAAATTCAAAGGAGATGTTCCAAATTCTCCTGCCTGAAAACGGATATAACCCACTTCACCGCTTCCGGTAAAGAGATTCGCATTGAGTGAAGTGAAAGTAAACTGGATAACGTTGGGATCATAATATACGATCTGTATCCGGTAATTCCCGTTATCCAGTACTCCTCCAGTGGCATAAGCAGCAAGGTTGGTAAGGATTGTTTCATCATAGGTAACTCTAAACCTGAGATTTTCCAGGTTTTCCATGTTGTTTACCTGAACAGGAACAATAAAAACCTCCCCGGGGTCAACATTCATTTCGGGAAGTATGGCTTCAGGGTCAATACGCGTTTCGGGAGAAACCACCCCTTCGTTAGAAATTCTTTGTGCAAAACCATTCAGTGTCAGAACGATCATTGCTAAAGTAACTAAGTGTAAATAATGCCTCATAACGTTAAATTTTTAGTTGATTTGTAATTATTATATTTTTTATTTTTTCGAATTACATGCATAGCAAAATTAAAGATAGAGACCATGAATCACAAAGATTATTAATAAAAAAAATCAGAAAATTACATCTTATTGAATATTAATCAGTTCACCAAGTGAATAAGGGGGAAATTGTTAATAACTTTGGGATGTAAAAAACAAGGCTTTGAAAATGCCGGAAAGAAAAGGGTTTCGGAGCCCTTAAATCTCAATAATATTGTTTCGGATGGCAAATTTTACAAGGTCCACCGTCGTCCGCAAATTGATCTTTTTCATTATGTTGTTCTTATGCGATTCGACAGTGCGGATTGAGATGAAAAGCTTGTCGGCAATCTCCTGATTGGTAAGCCCTTCGCCAAAAAGCCTCAACACTTCCAACTCCCTCGATGAGAGTTGTGTCATTTCGCTTTGTCCACCGACATCAAATTTCGAACGATTCAGATAACTGTTCAGCACAATATTGGTAATGGTTTTCCCAAGGTATTCGTAGCCGCTTCTGAGGGTAAATATAGCTTCTGCGATCTCGTTGCGTGTGGTCTGATTGGATAGCAACCCCCTTGCACCCGATTTTATCGCTTTCAGGATAAATTTATCGTTGGAGTACATTGCCAGCACAAGGATATTGATCTTTCCGAAAGCTTTTTTAATCCTTCTGATATTTTCAATTTCCTGATCACCGGGATTGTAGATGTCGTACATTACGACCTGAACAAACGTTGCCGGCATGTGTTTCATCTTTTCAAAAAACAAATCAACATTTTTAACCGCATCGACCACTTCAATATCATCAATATCTTTGAGTATCGAACGTAAACCCGTTTGCACGATCGGATGTTCATCAATGATGATTATGCGTATATTACCCATTCTCCAAAATATTAATGATTTGTCAAATGAAATATCCGTTGCGAAAATATGAAATTTTATTTTAGCTGCACTACTTCAAAATTCAAAATTAATTTAGAGAAAATATGCCGTCTGTTATCAAAAGAAGCTGTAATTTTGTTAGCTAAGGGTTTTACAAAAAAAGGACACCATGAAAGAAGCAAATGAGGGAAACAGCAATATCAATCAGCTGGCAAAGGAAAGCAAGGAACGGCTGAAGGAGCTGAAAACCATTAACCGCACGTGTGAGATACTGGGACAAAACAATCAGGCCGATGAAGCTTTTCAAAAACTGGCTGCAATACTTCCTCTGGGTTGGCAATATTCCGATCAGGCCGTGGCTCGTATCATTTTTGACGGGAAGCAATTTACAAGTCCCGATTTTAGAGAAACGAAATGGTCGCTGAAACAAACTTTCGAAACTTTCGATCACCGCAGGGGAAGTATTGAGATATATTATCTGAAAGAGTTCCCCGTTGCCGACGAGGGCCCTTTTATCAGGGAAGAGCGAAATCTGATCAACAATCTAGCGCGGATGATCGAAGGGTATATTCATAAGATACAGGGAATTGAAAACAGATACATCACCAACGAGCGGCTCAAGGAACTGGCATGCATCAATAACACCTCATCCATTTTGCGACAGGGAAAACCCATTGAAGAAACCCTTCAGCAAATCGCATTGATATTGCCGGAAGCCTGGCAATATCCCGAATTTACCGCTGCCAAAATAACATGGGGAGAACAGATTTTTCCCACTGTCAATTACAAGGAAACTCCCTGGGTTATCAAACAGTCGTTCGAAACCATCGACGGAAAGAACGGCTCCATCGAAGTTGTTTACTTGAAGCCTTTCCCCAAATTGGATGAAGGTCCTTTCCTGGAAGAAGAGAGACATTTGATCAACAACCTTGCGGTGATGATAGCCGGCTACCTGAACAGTGAGCAGGGGAAAAAGATCATTTCAAAAAGCCGTGTGGAGCAGATAAAAACCGATGAAAAAACCAAACCGCAAGTCCAGCGCCGGCATTTGCTCCAGAAATTCCTGAACAAAAACAACGACACCCGTGACATCTATCACGACCTGATGATGTTTAAGGTAAAAGAAATTCTTCTTGTGGCCAATTTGTACGAAGCTTACAGCATTGAACGGGAGGGTCAATTTTCGGAACACATGCTGGACGAGTACCATCAGTTGAACCTGACGTCGGAGCCGAGGATCACCGGGGTTTCGGCCGGCGATGAAGTATTCGAACAACTTCGCTCAAAACATTTCGACCTGATCATCCTGATGGTGGGGATCGACAAAAAAACACCGGTTACCCTCAGCCAACAGATCAAGGAAGAGTTTCCCTACATCCCCATCTTTGTTTTACTGAACAACAACCGTGATATTCAACACTTTGAAAAACAACGTTCGGAACTTCAAAGCATTGACAGGGTTTTTTCATGGAACGGAAACTCAAGCATATTCTTTGCCATGATCAAACATGTGGAAGACAAGATCAATGTGGTGAACGACACCAAAGTGGGAATGGTAAGGGTCATTTTGCTTGTTGAGGATTCTCCGAAATATTATTCCCGCTACCTGCCCTTACTTTATAACATTGTGATGGCACAAACCAAGCGGATCATTGATGATGTGAACACCGACGAACTTTATAAGGTTTTGCGAATGCGGGCACGGCCAAAGATACTGCTTGCCACAAACTATGAAGAAGCACTGACGATTTTCAATAATTTCAAGGATTACCTGCTATGCCTGATCTCGGATGTGGAATTCAAAAGAAGCAATGAGATGGACGAACAGGCAGGATTTCGCCTTACCAAGCTCATCAAATCGCAAATCAGCGATCTGCCGACAGTCATTCAATCATCCAACGAAAAAAATTCCGCTCAGGCTTATGATTTAAAAGCCAGTTTCATCAACAAGGATTCCGAAACACTGGAACAGGATTTTAAAAGTTTCATCACACACTACCTTGGTTTCGGCAACTTTATTTACCGCAATAAACACGGAGCGAAAATTGCCGTGGCCAAATCGCTGAAAGAATTTGAGCATTACCTGCGTACCATCCCCGACGAATCTTTGATCTACCACGCCAAAAAGAACCATTTTTCGCTGTGGCTCATGGCCAGGGGCGAAATACAGGTAGCCAAAGTCATCAATCCGCAAAAGGTATCCGATTTCAGAAATCCCGACAGCATCCGCGCCTATTTGATCAACGTGATCCAAAAATTCAGGAACGAACAGGACAAGGGCAAACTGATTCCATTTGATAAGGCAGCCATCAACGACGAGAGCAATGTGGTCTATCTCTCGCAGGGATCGCTCGGCGGCAAAGGCCGCGGCCTTGCCTTTATCAATACATTGATCTACAACTTTGATTTCGGGAAATACATCCCCAACATCAACATCAGGGTTCCGAAAACTTCGGTGATCGGTACCGAGGAATTTGAATATTTCATGGAGCGAAATCACCTGCACGATAAGGTTTATGGCGAAGAAGATTATGAAAAGATCAAAAAATTCTTCATCAACGGCAGACTCTCCTCCTCCCTGACCAAAAAGCTGAAAATCTTTGTAGATGTAATCCGCCGACCCATAGCGGTACGTTCCTCAGGCCTTTTCGAAGATTCGCTGATGCAACCTTTTGCCGGCATCTTCGAAACATTTATCCTCCCCAACAACCACCCCGACATCAAAATAAGGCTCACTCAGTTGAGCAATGCCATCAAACTTGTTTTTGCTTCCGTATTTTCAAAAACGGCAAGGGACTATATCCGTGCGGTGAACTACAAAATTGAAGAGGAGAAAATGGCGGTTGTTTTGCAGGAGGTTGTGGGCAATGAATACAGCGGCTATTACTACCCTCACATCAGCGGAGTGGCACAGTCGTACAACTACTACCCCGTTTCGCACATGAAGCCTGAAGAGGGATTTGCCCTGATCGCCATCGGTCTTGGAAAATATGTTGTGGAAGGTGAAAAGGCATACCGTTTCTCGCCCAAATATCCGGCCATTGAGATCAACTCACCCAAAGACCAATACAAAAATTCGCAGGTGCATTTCTTTGCCGTGAACCTGAAAAAACAGGAAGTGGATCTGATGGAAGGAGACATGGCGGGGTTGAAGATACTGGATATTGATGAAGCGGAAATGCACGGCACGCTGAAACATTGCGCATCGGTTTACGATCCCGAAAACAACACCATCTCCCCGGGGCTGCTCAAACCCGGCCCAAGGATCGTCAATTTTGCAAATATCCTGAAATACAATTACATTCCGCTTGCCAAAACCATTGATGTGGTTCTCGACCTGGTACAAGAAGCCATGGGCTCACCCGTGGAGATTGAATTTGCCGTTGACCTGAACAAGGACGAGCAAAACAATGCCTCATTCTATCTGCTCCAGATCAAACCCCTGCTTGGCAACGTGGATGATTATGAAATAGACATGTCGGAAATGAAGGACGAAAACATGATATTGTTCTCTGACAAAGCAATGGGTAACGGGCTGATTGAAGGAGTTAGCGACATCATCTACATTGATACAGAGGCTTTCGACAAGTCGAAAACCATGGAAATGGCGACCGAGATCGAACAGCTCAACGCACAAATGGCAAAAGAAAACAAGAAATATGTGCTCATCGGCCCGGGACGCTGGGGAACGCGCGACCCGTGGATCGGCATACCCGTCAACTGGCCGCAAATATCCAAGGCCTGCGTTATCGTCGAAACCAGTTACCACGGATACCCGCTGGATGCCTCTTCGGGTTCTCATTTCTTTCACAATGTCACAACGATGAATGTGGGATATTTTTCCGTACAGCCAGAACTGTCACACGGTTACATCAGATACGAACTGCTTGACAAACAGCAGCCCAAAAGAAGAACCCATTTTTTTAAACACGTTGAATTTGAAAAACCTTTATTGATAAAAATGGATGGCCGCAAAAGAATCGCTGTAGTTTCGCTGCAGGATTAGCTATTTTATTTTCCCGGCACAATGAAATTCGATGCAGCAAGAAACAAAAAGTTCTTAGATTTGCAATAAATAATGATGAAAACCCACATTTATCCATACATCTTACTTCTGATCTTAACAGGCCTGATGCGTTCTGTTTCGGCTCAGGAATTCAACTATTGGCTAAATGAAGTGGGGCCGCAATCGAGCATGCTCTCGGGAGCTGTTACGGCCGGTGTAAAAGACAATTCCGCCATTTATTACAACCCTGCCGGACTGGCTTATGTGGAAAATTCCAGCCTTTCGTTTTCGAGCAACGGCTATTCGCTCGGAGTACTCAATATTGCCAACGGGGCAGGCCAAAATCTCGACCTGAAATCTTTTACCTTCGGAGCCTTTTCGCAGATATTTTCCTTTGTTCAGAAAATCCCGAAGCTTCCGATCAGTTTAACGTTTGCACTCATCAACACCCATTACTCCGAAATCAAGACTGACATCAAAAACGATATGTATTACGATGTCATTCCATCTTACGAAGACAACGAATATTTTATCGGAACATACCGGTATTACAACAAAATAAGAGAAGACTGGGGCGGCTTTGGATACGGAAAACGATTGAGACCCAATTTCGGCCTCGGCGTCTCGGCATTTATCACTTACCGCTACACCAACTATTTTAAATCCCAAACGGCGGATGTTTATCCCGACGATCCCAATTTAACAAGTTATGAATTGCTGGCCAATTCAAACTTCGAAGAGGAACTAAATTATAACAGTTACGGATTGTTGTTTATTCTCGGGGCCAGTTGGCAATTTCAAAAAATGAAATACGGGCTGTCGGTAACTACCCCCAGAATCAACCTCGGTTTTGTTTCCACTTCAAATTTGAAAAAATCAGTAACGATCGAAAATCAGATTAGCGACACATTGAACTATAGAACCACCATGTGGAGAAGCGATGTGAAATCCGTTTACAAGTCACCTCTGATCATCGATCTCGGCATTGAATTTCCATTGTCGGGCTTAACTACCCTGTACGGAAAATTATCTTTCTTTTCAGGCATCAGAACCTACAAGATTCTGGCTACGCCTCAAGAAGACGAAAACCTCCCCGAATTCATCGACAAGCATTTCGAAGGATTTACCAATATGATCATTTCCCAAAAAGCCCTTGCCAATGTATCTTTCGCCGTGCAACACCTTTTCTCGGAAAAATTCAAATTACTTACGGGCTTCAGAACGGATTTCAATCCGATAAACAAAAAAGAGATCAATGTTTTTGTTGACAGCTATCCCGGACAAACATACTGGAACATTTACCATCTTACCGCCGGTGTTTTCTGGTTCATCGAAAAATTCGAACTCAGTCTGGGAGTTGATTTTGGTACCGGAAGAAATAAAAATTCGCAGCAATTTATTAATCTGACAGAGCCTACCGACGAGAATTTCCTTTTCGGCATTCCCAGTAAAACATCAAAAGTGAGGTACAACCAACTGAACATTTCAGTCGGATTTACTTACACTTTCCAGAAAAAGTGATCTATCCGCTTTCTCACTCTTTCACAATCTTTAACATTATAATTTTCAATCCTATTGAAATTTGTTTTTAATTTGTAATAATTCTTATTTAAGAATAATTCATTATTAATAATATTTTGAAATGCAGATTCAGGGAATACAGAAAATTTTGAGGGAGAAAGGTTTGAAGGTCACACCACAGAGAGTGGCAATACTTGGGGCACTTCACGAGATGCACAATCATCCCACTGCCGAGATGATCATTGAGCACATCCGTGAAACTTACCCTAATATTGCCATGGGAACGGTTTACAACATTCTTGAAACATTTGTCAGGCACGGCATTGTCAACAAAGTGAACACCGACGAGGATGCCATGCATTACGACGGGGTTACCTCCATGCATCACCATCTCTATTCGCCCGAAACCGGGCAAATTGAAGATTACATGGATGAGCAACTCAATAAGATGCTGACGGATTATTTTCAGGAAAAGAATATTACCAATTTTGAAATAGAAAAAATATCCTTACAGATTAAAGGAAAATTCATAAACAATTAACAACTAACAATTAAAAATTAAATACTATGGAAGAAAACATGGAAAAAGTGGTTTCGATGCCACGCATTGGCGATGCAGCGCCAAAATTCAAAGCAGTAACAACACAGGGCGAGATTAATTTCCCCGACGACTATGCCGGCGAATGGGTGATCCTGTTCAGCCACCCGGCCGATTTCACACCGGTATGCACTTCCGAATTCATGACTTTTGCGTCGATGGAAGAGCAATTCACCAAAGCCAACTGCAAGCTGGTAGGGCTGTCGGTTGACGGATTGTACAGCCACATTGCATGGCTGCGGACCATCAAAGACAAGATTGAATACAAAGGGATGAAGAACGTGGAGGTAAACTTTCCGTTGATAGAAGACATCACCATGGAAGTTGCCAACAAATACGGGATGATCCAGCCGGGCGAAGACAGCACCAAAGCTGTTCGCGCCGTATTTTTTATCGACCCCAAAGGCGTGATCCGTACCATCATTTATTACCCGTTGAGTCTCGGCCGTAATTTCGACGAGCTTTACAGGGTGTTGGTCGCTTTGCAAACCTCCGACGAGTTTGGCGTTGCCACTCCGGCCGACTGGCGCCCGGGCGACGACGTTATTGTTCCGCCGGCAGGATCATGCGGCACGGCAAAAGACCGTATGGAAGGCAAAGAAGAAATGCATTGTCACGACTGGTTCTTCTGCACGCAGAAACTGGACAAGGACAAAGTATTGGATACCATCCTGAAAAAGTAGCATCATTGTGCGAACAAATCAAAAAGCCGCAGGTAACATTCACTTGCGGCTTTTTATTATGACTTCCCTGAAAACATTTCATGTTGACCGGGAATCACAATATCATAACATGACTTATCTGACTATTGCTTTCCGGTAAAAAACACCTTCGGAGGTTTCGATATGCAACAGGTACAAACCCGACGGCAGCCCTTCCACATTCAGCCGGCAATGTTCAGCATCGGCACTCAGCCCCAAAACCTTTTGCCCCGTCCGGTTGAAAACAGTCACCGTATTAATTTTATGTTTTGCACTGATATTGATAAAGTTTACGGCAGGATTGGGTGAAACTTCAACGGAAGATTCGGCTGGCCGTTGGTTTACTCCCGTAAGCTCAATCGTAAAGCTGCCTTCGGCGGCAAATTGAGAACCTGCAAAGCCGTTGTCAACCGACTGCACACTCCAGAAATAAGTTCCTGTGCCCAGGCCGAGAATTTTCCATGAAGTATTTTGCGTAACATTGCCAAGGGCGGGAACAAGCCTGTAGCCACCGGAAATCATTGCTCCGGGCGACCAGATCGTATCGTAAAATTGTTTGTAAAGGTAAGCATTGTACGAAAGGCCTTCGGCCGGAGTTTCATTGTCGGAACCTGCATCCCAGTTCAAAACCACCATGGAAGAATCGGGCTGTGCAGCAAGATTTGATGGCGGCAACGGCGGTGTATTGGCGGTTTCGTTATCGTTGCGGAACACAAATGTCTTGGTATCGCCCATTGCCGTATAGCCCGACTGGATGATATCCAGATCGCCGTCATTATCGTAATCGCCCCAGGCGGCATCGCCCCAATAGAGCGGAGTGGCGAAATTGATCCCGCTTTCGGTAAAAGTCCCGTCGCCATTGTTGTTGTAAATATAGGTAACGTAAGCCCAGCTGCCGCCCGATTCCTCATAGGCACCAGCAAGGAAAAGGTCGGGATCGCCGTCGTTGTCGTAGTCACCCCACTCCAGTGCACTGTGCGACACACCCACAAAAGGCGTCTCCTCAACCAGTGTAAAAGTGCCGTCACCGTTGTTATGGTAAAGGTTGGTGATCCTTCCCGGATATTCAAAACCGGAGATGATCAGATCGGTAAATCCGTCCATATCGTAATCGCCCCAGGCAGCATCGCCCAGCCACACTCCCGGCGTTACCAATCCGGCATCTGCAAAAACTCCGTTGCCGTCGTTGCGGTAAAGCGTCGTCACGAAATTGGAGCTGAAATCAATTCCCATAAAAATAAAATCCATGTCGCCGTCCTTGTCGTAATCGGCCCACTCGACCGTTGAATTGATCATCCCGGGAAACTCCGTGGAGGTATCCTCGCTGAATGTTCCGTCGTGGTTGTTCAGGTACATTTTGGTAACATAAGTTACATCATCAAAACCCGTCAGGAAAATATCGAGATAGCCGTCGTTATTGTAATCAACCCAGCGTGCCGAGCCATTGTAAACCTGCAACAGCGACACCGCCGCCTCGGTAAAAACATCATTGCCCTGATTTTGATAGAGTATCACCGTAGGGGCCACACTGTTGTTGGCTCCCTGCATCAGCAGGTCCATATCACCGTCGTTGTCGTAATCACCCCAGGCATGTGAACCGATGGCCACATCTTCAAACTGGGTTGCCGTAACTTCGGTAAATGTATCGTTGCCATCGTTTTTATACAATGCCGTCGCATAAGTTCCGTAAAAATCCATGCCGAAGACAAAGGCGTCCATATCGCCGTCATTATCGTAATCAACCCAGTTTACCTGACTGAACGTCACCTGAATCATTTCGGTTTCAATCTGCGTGAACGGCTGCGAAAATGTGTATCCGGATATCAGCATCATTACCAGAAGCCCTGCAATAAAACGTAAATTTTTTTTCATCTTTTTTTTAATTTGGTTAAACATTTTGCTTGATTTCAACACAAAGGTAAAAAATAAAATCTGTTCCGGCAAGCCATTGTAAAAAATCAGTATTGCAGAACTTAAATTCTTTTAATTACAAAACACATGCGGGATAAAAATTCCTGCTGCCTGCATTTTTCAGACTTTATCCCGTTTTAAACGTAAAATACCTTTGGATCAGATAACTGTATGTAACCACAAACACAGTTGTGATGATCTTTGAAACGGTTGGCCAGATGGAACAATATTCCACAAAAAATTTGAGCAACACGTAATTCAACAATATGGAACCGGCTACCGAAAGCACATACCTGAAGAGCTGCACGTGCCCCCTTAACGGGGAGCCGGTAAAAGTAATGTATTTGGCAAGCAGAAAACCGGTGGTAAAAGTGATGGGGAAAACAAACAGAAAAGCTGCAATGTAGGGACTTATGGCCACGAAACCAAGGTCAACGATCTTTTTGGCGAGAATAAAATTGTAAAAAACAAAATAGAGAAAAATGTCAAGCAGAAGGTTGAAGCCTCCCGTGGCGGCATACCTGAAGGTCTCGGGCGGAATGAACTTTCTGAACGGCGGATAGAACCACTCGATGGTTTTTAATATTGCATGCTGAATTGCTTTGCCTGGCTCGTTCATCTTTTTCTCTGATAAATTTAAACGGCAAAAGTAAAAGGATTCGGTTCAGGGAGTGCAATTCGTACCAACAAATTTTTCTTACTTACCATCATAATCAGCGGTGGTTTTCGCCATATTCTTTGCGTATATACTCCCCAAGGGTCAGAAAATTTCCTTTTGAGGGTTCTATATTTTTGTTGGGATGGTATAACCTGACGATCTGATCAGGAAAAATCCCGATTTTCAAACCCGACAGCTTAATCGTGTTCTTCACCCCCGTCAACACCCATTTCGGAACGGGAATGATCAACACCTTTTTATTAAGCGTTGCTGCAATTTCCCCGGCCAACTCCTTGTAATTAAATGCCTGAGGCCCGACAACGGTCAGCGTTTTACCGGATAAATGATCGCCAGACAAGAAACGATAAATCGTTCTTGCCGCATCTTTGAAATAAAGCGGATAAAGACCGCGCGGGTCTCCAACAGGACATAAGATAAACTTGTTGCTCCTTATTTTTTCGATCAATGCATCAATGGGGGATTTCTTCCCGTAACCGAACAATTGCGAAGGACGAATAATCAAATGATCATTGAAATTGGCACGTATATAATTTTCGGCTTTGAATTTTGAAAAACCGTAATCGCCGCATGTATTACAGGCTAAAATCGAGCTGATATACACAAATTTCGGAACCCCATACTTTTTTGCATTTTCCACCAAATTAACCGTGGATTGAAAATTAACATCAAGATATTGTTGCTTTGAATAGGCATTGGAAAGAGCTGCGGCATGGATGATCATTTCAGCACCTTTGAGAAAAGAATAATCATTTCCCGTTTTCGACAAATCCATTTTCACCCATTCGATATCACTTCGATGTGCTTTTTGCATGTCAGTGGTAATGCCGGTAATATTTCCGTCGCCATTAGCCATGATACGGTCAATCACAGCACTCATCAAAGCAGAAGTTGCACCCGAAACAATTATTTTATTGCTACTCATGGTTCTTCTTTCGTTTCTCCGGATTTTTCTTCTGATGATCTGATTTTCTTTTATCCAGTATCTTCAAACTTTTCTTACCGTAATACTTGGCGATCTCACGGTTCATCCAAAACTTTTCACTTCCCTTTCCAGTGACATAAAACCATTTATAAACGATCGTTTCGGGTAAGACTTTTATTGCGGGAACAACACAGGATGAGCAATCCGAATTTTCCAGATACAATGTTCTTTCATTCATCAGATGATTGAACCGGTAGGATCTCCCCGAAATGATATCCGCCCAGGCCGTTCTGATCCGGTTGTGCTCTCTGACAGGAAAAAATCCGTAAAACATCAACATCATCACCAAGGCATAAACATACGTTCGCTTGCCGGGTAAAGAAAACCTTCCGGTACGTTTCACATAAGTGATTAAAAGGATTTCAAGCCAAAACCAATCGAGAATAAAAAATAAAAAGATAAGGTTTGTAATCCGTTCGGCATGGGGCTCGTATGGGCCGAGGCTGTAATGCAACGGGAAAAACATCGCCGGTAAAAGTAACAACCATGCAACGGCTATGAGTGGATTTACATTAAATAATTTGATTTCCCGGTGAACAAAATAAGAACCAAGGCGATCGAAAAACGGAAATGCAAGTACCGAAAAGATAAGCAACGGGGAATATATCAAGCGGAAAACAACCTGTGAAAAAGTACGCCTAAATGTTGCAAGCACCGAAGCCAAAAGCTGATGACTTTGATCCCATGTCAATTCTCTGGCTTCTTTGCCGGGGGATACAAAAACAAAAACCGATAAAGCAACCGCAACAATGATCAGGATCAAGACATAACGGTTGACCTTTTTTTGCATTCCGTATTCAACAAGAAAAACCGTTAACAACAAGGCATTGACCAGCAACATGGTAATCTCATTGCATCCGACCGAAACAAATACCATTGCCACAGCAAAAAAAGTGAAGGCTGTTTTTTGCTTCCTCCCCGGAGACCGCATGATTCCTGTCAGAGCCCACAATAAAAGCAACATCGAAATGTTACCGAGTTGATAAGTAAAAGCTCCCGTCATCCAATACAATCCCCAATTGGTGGAAGGAAAACGGTGTAAATAAATAAAAAGAAGGGTCAGCGAATAGATCAGGATCGTTTTCGTTTTGAATATTCCGCGGAACAAAGACCGGAGCAATAAAAATAGCGAAAAGATCAACAATGCAAGTAAAAAGACGGGAATCAGTTTGTACCCGAAAGGCCAGTGATAAACCAACGGACTATTGGATAACAAAAAAGTGGAAAAATACCTTCCCGTCCATGCGTTGTACCAGTTGATTTGTGCCTGCCATGCTCCATGTTGCAAAGATGTATTGGCAAAAATAAAATCATCTGCCGCCGGATGCACAAAAAAACTGTTAACGAAAAATGGCAAAACTCCTAAAACACCGAGGATCAACAAAACATTCAGGAACGACGACCGGAATTTCTTATTTAACATCACCGTGTAGATGTCATCAGGTTTCATCATTAAACTTAGATTATTTCTTAAATTTATAAACGATCAGATTTTTAATGAACTCCAGAATCGCTACAACCTTCACGAACGATTTCCGGCTATCGTTGGCTGCAAAAGTAATGGGAATTTCCGTAAAGGTCAGTTTCAGTTTCCGGGCAAGGATCATGATCTCGGCATCAATAAACCAATCGGTTGACTGCAGATTCATTTGCTCATACACTTCGCGGGTAATGACTTTCGGTTTGGAGTTGATATCTTTTGAATGTAAACCGGGATAGAGCATATTGAAAAGAAAATTGTAAATACCGGAGATCAGGGCACGATAAAATCCGTCGTGGCGTTGCTCGCGATAGGTTTTCACCAAATCGAACTTTCCGTTTCTGATGATTTGATAGACTTCCAAAACGCTCCTGATGGGAAACTGCCCGTCGCCGTCAATCACGCAAATGTATTTTCCCGCCGAAGCATTCAATCCCTGGATCATATCCCACCCCATCATTCCTTTTTTGATCTTGGTTACCGTTTTCACACGCCGGCGTCCTTCGGCCAGTTTTCTGACAATTTCCATGGTTTCGTCTTTGCTATGGGCAAAATCGTTGGCAACCAATACAATTTCATAATCAATGCCGGTATTGTCGAGCAACTCTTCCAGTTCGTTGAAAAACGGCAAGATCGTTTTCCCCGAATGATAACATAGCACAACAATGGAGAGTTCAGGCATAATAATATTTGATTAAGAACCTTGATTTAACCTTTCAAGGTAAGGTCATCCGATCTTCGAATCAGCATCAGGTTTTATTATTCCGTATTTTTTTTGCGGAGATTGAACAGCAGGCCAAGATTGAAAGCCCAGTCGGTATTGGCAACATAACCCTGTCCCTGACCTGCCGTGTTGAGCCAGCCCCAGTTGTATCTGCAATCGAACATAAGATCCATTGCGGTTCCAAGTTTAAAATCCATTCCCAAGCCGATAAGGGCACCCATGTCAAAGCTTTTCACATTATCTTTGATATCGGCATCCACAGGAATGACTGTCACATCGTACGGATCGTATTTATTGGTTATCACCTGAATACCCTCAATATTGGCGGATACCGCAACCGCTCCGTACAGCCCTGCAATTCCGTAAAACAGTTTTTTTTGTCCAAATCCCCATTTTGCATAAAGCGGCAAAGAAATATAGTTGACCGCCTTATTGATGTCCTGATATTCCACTTTGTAGATGATGCCGTCGTCAATGATCTCATCATAATTGGCACCCCGCATGTCATAATTCAGTTCCGCCAGAAAGGAGAAGGTCTGATTTTTTTGATACCGGGCCATCAGGCCAAACACCGGAGCAAATTTTGTCTGATAGTTGGAATTGAGGTCGGTTCCCCAGTAATTACAAATGTTCAGCCCGCCTTTAATACCGACAGCATACTGCGCCGACGTATTCTGCAGGAACATGAATAATACACCCAATAGTATTGTGAACCGGAAAAAGTAATTATTATTCATAGACATTAATTTTTCGAAACATTATTAAAAATGCAAAGTTATTAAAAAACCTCTCCCGGCAAAGGGCTGAAGTGGCCGTTAATCTTCTTCCAGCAGATCGGGTCTGCGTTGACGTGTACGTTCTTCGGCTTTTTCCATGAGCCATTTGTTGATCTCGGCCTCATGCCCCGAAAGGAGGATGTCGGGCACTTTCCAACCTTTGTAATCGGCAGGACGAGTATAAACCGGCGGGCTGAGCAATCCGTCCTGAAAGGAATCGGAAAGGGCGGAAGTTTCGTCTCCGAGCACGCCGGGGATCAGCCGCACAATGCTGTCGGCAAGGACTGCCGCCGCCAGCTCACCACCCGAAAGCACGTAATCGCCGATGGATATTTCGCGGGTGATGTAATGCTCGCGCAAACGTTCGTCAATTCCTTTGTAATGACCGCAAAGCAAAATGATGTTGCCGAGGGTTGACAGGCGGTTGGCCTCCCGCTGATCGTAAACCATGCCGTCCGGTGTAAGAAAGATGATCTCGTCATAGGTGCGTTCCGCCTTCAGTTTATCAATCAGGTCGGCAATCGGCTGGATCATCATCACCATCCCGGCACCGTGTCCGTAAGCATAATCATCAACACGGCGATGTTTGTTTTGGGCATAGTTGCGGATATCATGAAGATGCAACTCCACCAGCCCTTTTTCCTGCGCCCGTTTGATGATGGAATGGCTGAAAGGGCCATCGAACATTTCCGGAAATATGGTTAAGATGTCTATGCGCATTTTTTCAAGTGCTTACTTCGTGTTATCGAAAATTCATTATGAATACCGGAACCTTATCTTAAAGTAAAAGTCTCGATCATTTCAAATGTATCGGGATTGACCACCTTAACATTGATGTGTTTGCCGTTGACCTCGAAAAATATCAGGGCAAACTGTGTGGAAAACATCTCCACATGGTCACTCCACGGCAATTGTTCCTGCGCATAGTAAGGTGCACCGGCAGCTCCGTCGGTCAACTGCCAAAGGGTTCTCGAAAGTTTGACCTTTTCATAGGGCCAGTCGTCGGGATACATCCGGATGCCGTCGTCAATGCGCAGCCTGCTGTAATTGTGCTCGTCGCCGCAGAGCAATGCAACGGTCTTTTTGCTTTGGTTGATGAGAATATCCAGAAACTCATCCCTTCGCTGGATGATACCTTTGTCAACGGGTTTTCCGGCCACATATGGTCTTATCTCGTTGTTGCCGCCGTACCACATATCATCTCCCGAGTGGCCTCCGTTGGGGAATGCCGGTGTGTGAATGGTGACAAAAATATGATCAACGGTCGGGTCATCTTCGAGTTTTGCAATGGTCTTTTTCAGCCACTCCAGCTGATTGTCCATAATGTAACCGTGCACATTCCCCGATGTGTATTTGATCATTTTTTCAACGGGAGCATACCAGTAATTGGAGTTAAGCACCACCATCGCCACATTGTCGTAAGTATAGCAAAAGACCGTTTCATCATAAGGCGGAAAATCAACCGTGGCAGGGTCAGGGTCATATTCGGCACCGTCTTCGCTTTTGAGATCACTTACGGGATTAACGAAGTTTTCGGCAAAAACGGCCTCCGCCGATTCAGAATCCCATGGAAATTTATCTATTGCCGTTCCCCACCTGCTGCCAACCGGGAAAACATAATTCAGTGCCTCGTGGTTACCCATTCCCATAACGAACGGGATACGATGGGCAAAAGGCTCGACGGATCTACGGAAATTCTGGTATTGCAACAAATGATATTGCCTCTTTGTATTGTATCCGCTGATCAGGTCGCCGGTAAACTGCACAAATGCCGCATCCCGATCAACGGCAAGGGCGGCAATTTTTTTCACGATATAGGCATTGGAACCGTAAATATTGCGTTCGCCCCCACCCTTTCCGGCACGGCTGTCGCTGGCAAAACAAAAAGTAAATGGTTTACGGGTTCCGCTTTCAGGCGGTGTTTCAAACCATGATTCTCTTTTGTAATCGTCAACCTGTACGACATAATTTATTTCTTCACCTGCCGGCAGGTTTTCGAGAAGCACCTCGTGATGAAGCATTCTTTTTTTGCTTTTGAATTTTTTTCCGTTGGCCGTAACCACAGCTTTTGCAGGCATATTGGTGGTAAAAGAGATTACCGCCGAATGGGGCTTAAGAATATTCAGATACGGCCCGTCAATAATCGTTGTGGCAGTCTCGAAAGGGCCCTTTCCCTTCATGCGCACCCTGCTGTCGTACAACATGTCGCCGTCCTGTGATAAAACCCGGTAACCCAGCAATACATCCCCCGTTTTTTCCCAGTCTGTAAAATCATATTTTCCGGTCATCTTACCAATGGGAATAAAAGCCTTTCCACCGTTAATTTCAGCAGTGTATTTGAAAAAAACGGGCTGCGGAAAATCAACGCCTTTCTCATTGATAAGTCCGTAATAAAGCTTCCCTTCAAAATCCGGAAGATTGAAATCAAGGTTAACTCCGGTGTCGATGCCCACAGGAATGGCCTGAAACTGATCGTAGCGAAATGAAGGATTGTCCACATTAAAAACCTTTTCTCCCGTTTCAGGATACTGAAAAAACAGCCGCCCGTCGTCCGACCGGTAAAGATTGGAATAGGATTTCGGAATGCCGGTCTTGTTTGCGGAATCTACCCTACCCTGTCCGAACAACCCGGAGCCCAAGAGAAAAATGAATGATATCAATGCATTGGTTGCTAAAATTTTTCTATTCTGTCCCATTTTTCGATTTTATTTAATCTGTGTATTTTTAATTGTGCACAAAGGTACTTATTGCCGGCAAAAGGCAAGAAATGTTTCCGTTAAAATTTCTGATTCACTTTTTTCTTTCCATTATTATGAAACCTTTATTAATCATTATCGCCCCGACAAAAAAATACCCGGATTAAAACGATCCGGGCATTTTTCAAAACAAATTATTTTGATACTTCTTTCAAGATATTTTTTAGTTAATCACAACCTTTTTGATTCCGATGACTTCATCATCAACCAGTTTGAGGAAATAAACACCTTTTTGCAGATAGGAAAGGTCAAAATGAAAAGCCGCTCCATTGGCCAATGAGCCGGGTTTGAACATCTTGATAACACGACCTTTGGTATCCATCAACTGAATGTTCATGTTTTTGGGCCAATAGCTCATCGTAAGTGTAAATATCCCTTTGGAAGGATTGGGATACACTTCGGTAATCAGCTCGCTCATGTCGCTGGTTCCAAGCGCACTAACCGTAACACTTTTGACGGCCGACATGCCCTGCGGCTGGAAAATTCCCTGCTGCGGCAGACTTGTAACATAGTGCACGGTCATCTCAAATTCCTTATCCTCACCGGGACGATAAACCTTGAACTGCAACATCTCTCCTGCATCAAAGCCGTCTTTTCCGGACGTGATTTCATCATCGGCAAAAGCCAGAACAGCAATATTTTCATCCGGATCGGTTATTTCGGTCCTTCCGGCACAATAGCCGTCGGGGGTGAAAGCCCCGATGTAATCACCAACCTTCAGGCCACCGCTCTTCAACACATCCGAAGGGAAAGCAATGGCATGGGACACAGCCGTATAATTCAAATCATTCCACGGTGTATAGTTTACTGGTTTGCTTTGTGGTTTCCCGGCATAAGAACTTTTGGCACAATCGGGATAGGTAAAACTCGTGGCATCGTCGGTTGACAACCAGTAGGCCTTTCCCGGGGCAAGATCAGTTAATGTTCCGATGCCGTACTCCGGCCAGTAAACATTCGATCCGGCAACCTCTTTCACAATATTCAGCGAGGTCATCCCCGCAAAAATCTCATCGGTTGCAACACCACAAGGTGTCAATACCGGGATTAGATTCCAGCCTGCCGCGAGGTCAACTTCAGGCGGATCAATCTTTGTTCCCGTGATGGAAAGCTCAAAATCGTTTTCCGCTTTGACCTGGTAACCGGTTTGCCATGACCAGTCGTTAATGGTATTTACACCGCCGTCGGGATAATAAAGTTCCGTCATCGAAGCAAGGATGATAAAATCGGAAAGGTGCGGCGAAAACATATCCTCAACGCCTTTGTTCAAAGGATCGAGGTAGCCGGATATCCCGCTCCAGCCCGCCGGAATATTCAAAACCTGCGTGAGATAAAAGTCGTAAGGCTGTTGGAATCCCTGTGTAAGAATTATATTGGAGCCTTCAAAAGTTTCGATCACCGGCTCACCCAAGGTCCATGAAATTGAAATGTTGTCCCCTTCAAAATAATCACCTGCGGAAGCAATCACCTGCTGGGCACTGCTACTCACCGCAAATGCAAATGATAAAATCAGAGAGAGTAATGTAATGATCTTTTTCATGATGAATGTTTTTTAAATTTGACCGTAAAGCTACATTTTTTTCCCCAATCAACAAAAAATATTTTTAATTTTTTTTAAATGGGCGATACCTTTAAATAAACCTTTCAGCATAACGACACAAGAGATGTAACTTTTCGGTTGGTAACTTTTTAATGATTAGTAACCTTTTGTTTGGTAATTAAAAATCAAAAACGCTTTGATTGGCAAAGAGATCACTGACGAGAGATTGCCCGAAAAACCTGAAATACTATATCCGGTTTACAAAATATGATTACGGGATTATTATTTCCGACATCAATAAATCCCGGCATTAGTCAATATCATTTCCCTTCGTTATCAACCATGTATGCGGCATCCAGCCTGAGCATGCTGTCAACGGGAATGTTTCGTTTGGCGGCTTTGGCCTTCACCTTTTCAAACCATTCGGGTGATGCTTTGATGGCCTTGATGTAATCATTGATCTTCTCCCGGCGTTGCAGCAATTTCACATTGTATTCCTTCAGGTTTTTAAGTGCAAACAAGGCCGATTCGTCAAATCCCCAGGGGAATTTCACCAAGTTGGCATCGGTGGTGATCAACATGACGATATCTTTTTCCATCAGCTTTTCAAACAGGTTAACCTGCGTAACCATTTGCGAACCGGTGATCAAAGGAGAGAAAATTTCCCGGTTATAAAACCAAAATTCTCCATTATTAAATGCATAATCAATAAAACCTTTGTTGTACAAGCCCCAGAAAAATGAATCGGAAATGACCATGACGGAAGGTTTTCGTTTTCCGTTTTCATTGTAGGTAATATCGGCATAAGCCATGGGGAAATTGGGAATATTGAAGATCAGGTTCATGCCCTCCTCAATGTCACGATCGGGCGGAATGAGCTGCTGCGAAAGCCGTACCGGTCCGATTTCGGCATCCGGCATGTCAATACCCCGTTTGGCCTCGATGTATCGGATCAGCGAATCTATCACGAGATTCATGGCGTACCGGCTCCAGTGGATCCCCGTTTTGGGATAAAGCGGATAGGGAGATTTTTCCTTTTGATCCGTGAACCATTTGTTAAAGTCAATGACATTAAGTTGCAGCCCGGCAGCAGCATCAATAAAGGCATTGTAATTGGTTGTTGACTTTTTGCCTTTCAGGTGATCGGGGATATATTCCGGATAAAAATCCGCTTTTCCGGGTGCCATGACCATGACCAACTCCTTGCCAAGCGAAGCCAGCGTATCCTGCAAAAATTTCAGACGGGATACTCTTGCAGCCATCAGCGAATCACCGATGTAATCGCGTCCGTAATAGGTTTTGATGTAATTTTCCTCGTACAGGTAGGACTTTTTGCCGATGACAACACTGTGGGCATTGGTCTCCCTGAACAATGAGTAGGCGATCTGATTGTGCAGACGCACAAGCCAATTTCTGAACCCAAATTCCTGGTTGAGGTATTTTTCGGTGGAAGACTGAAAACTTTCGTCGGTCCAGGTGGTTAGTGAAAGGTAAGGCTTGTCCACCTTTTCGATGGCCCCGTACAAAGGCCCGACCTCCACAATTTTTGTAAACTGCTGAACGGAAGGCAGTATCAGCCCGGCCATCAGCAGGACGAACAATACAAATGAAATTCTATTTTGTTGATCACCGTTCATTTTTCAAAAAAATCAAAATCTAAAATAAATAAAAGGATTAAAGCCCGAAGTGGTGACGGAAGCAATGGACAACACCAATAACAATCCGCAAATGAAAAACATCACGATTTTTCTTTTCGTGTCGTAACCGGAATAAAAAACCTTGTCTTCAAGACGCAACCCCCATTTGAACATGGTAATAAATGAGAAGAAAAGTGCGATGAGAAGTGTAAAAAAGAAACTTGCGTTGCCGGGCAATATCCATGCTTTGAAATCAAAAGCAAAAAGTCGCTTGTAATACAGCATTGCCGTAGGCAAATCCTCGATTCTGAAAAGCACCCATCCCATCACCGCCACAAAAAACGTAAACAACGTGGCAGGCCATTTCCCGATCTTTTCCAACACTTTCAACAGGAACAACCTGTCGAGGATGAGGAAAAAACCATGGTATGCACCCCAAAGCACAAAATTCCAGGAAGCACCATGCCAGAGTCCCGAGACCAAAAAGACAAACCAGAGGTTGAAATAGAGCCGGCGGCGGGTTCTTACCCTGCTGCCGCCCAAGGGAATATACAGGTAGTCGCGCATCCAGGCGCCGAGGGTCATGTGCCAGCGCCGCCAAAATTCAGTGATGCTTCTTGAAATATACGGATTATTGAAATTCTCCGGGAATTTAAAACCGATCATTCTGCCGATGCCTATCGCCATATCGGAATATCCCGAAAAGTCGAAATAAATCTGGAACGTATAAGCAAGAATACCCAGCCATGCCGTGGTGGAATCAATACCGGCAATGTCCAGTGCCATGACACGGTCGGCTTCGGCCCCCATCACGTTGGCAATTAAAACTTTTTTGGACAACCCGATGACAAAACGGTAAAATCCAAGCAGGCGATCGTCGTTGGTTTCACGGCGATGGGTGATCTGATCAGCAATCCAGTTGAAGCGTACAATAGGCCCGGCTATCAACTGGGGAAACATCATGATATAAAGAATATAATCACTGAGCTTATTGAGCGGCTTGTGCACCTTACGGTAAACATCCACGGAATAGGTGAGCGACTGAAAAGTAAAAAAGGAAATACCAATGGGCAACGCCACACTTGTCCACTCTATCGGCGCTCCGATGTTAAACTTCGTTAGTAACGCATTTACATTTTCAATAAAAAAATTGGCATATTTGAAGTATCCCAGCAACCCCAGATTGATAAAAACCGACAGTGCGACCAGTTTTCGTTTTACACTTTGGTTGCCTTCGAGGTACATCCATTTAACGATGTAAAAATTCAATGCCGTTGAGCCCACTACGGCAAACACAAACAACGGCGCACCCCATGCATAGAAAATGAGGCTGTAGATTAGAATGACATAATTCTTGAATTTAGCAGGTACCAGGTAGTAAACCAGCAGAAACGAAGGCAGAAAATAAAGAAGAAATACGATACTGCTAAAAACCATTTACCATTATTTTTAGCGGGCAAAAATAGGGAAAGTCAATTGATGGTGAACAAAAAAATGAAGAAACCTTCAGGCCACAGGAATAATTTTTCAAAACTTACTTTCCCGCAACAGTTCACTGCCGATACTTTTAATTGTTACCCAGGCATCCTCAACATGTCTCAATTCGGTGCGTGT
Organism: Bacteroidales bacterium; assembly: GCA_029934065.1. Classification (GTDB taxonomy): domain Bacteria; phylum Bacteroidota; class Bacteroidia; order Bacteroidales; family 4484-276; genus 4484-276. The sequence continues at coordinate 7,810 of JAOZMX010000015.1, read as the reverse complement.
TTGCCCCACCACAAACCTGATTGTATATTTACCGTTGAGTTTGGTATGGGTCAGGAATATTTTTTCCGTGCGGTTGATACGTTCCAAAAACGCAGCATTCAACGCGTTAATCTTTTTTTCATCATTCAGTTTCGAAGGTTTTAGCCTGAAACATACCGTTGCCAGCGGATAGGGAGCCAGTATCTCGAATCCCTGCTCTTCCTCAACCCATTCTGCAAATATTTTGGCCCAACGGATATGACCGGCCACTTTTTGCTGCAAGCCCTTTTGGCCGAACGACCGGATGACAAACCACAATTTAAGTGCACGGAATCTGCGTCCAAGCTGAATCCCCCAGTCGCGGTAATTATTGACAGCCGTTCCCTCTTTAGTTTTCAGGTATTCGGGCAGGATTTCGAAAGTGCGTATCAGTGCGGCTTTATCTTTCACAAAATAGGCGCTGCAATCAAAGTTGACGAACATCCATTTGTGTGGATTAAAGACAAAAGTGTCAACATTTTCAATTCCGTTGATCATGTAACGCATTTCGGGAAGCAGCAGTGCCGTACCTGCCCATGCGGCATCCACATGCAGCCAGAGGCCGTACTTTTTGCATATCTTCCCGATGGCATCCAGCGGGTCAACCGCCGTGGAACCTGTTGTCCCCAGTGCCGCCACCACAGCCAAAGGCTTCAGTCCCCTTTTGATGTCTTTTTCAATTTGTTCTTCCAGTAATCCGGGTTTCATGGCAAAGGCTGCATCCACAGGGATCTTACGCAGGTGATCCTTTCCGAAACCGGCAATCTTAACCGCCCTTTCGATGGAAGAATGTGCCTCTGTGGAACAATAAACCGTAAAAGGAGCTTGCCCGTAGAAGCCTGTTTTGTTTATCTCCAGTGCCGACGCCATTTCGCGGGCCGTAAGCAACGAGACCAGCGTTGCCGTGGAGGCCGTATCCTGTATCACCCCGTCGAAATCGCCGGGAAGGCCGATCATCTCTCCAAGCCACTTCATCACCCGCTCTTCCAGTTCGGTGGCGGCAGGTGAGGTAAGCCAGCTCATGCACTGTGCCCCGAGGGTGGAGGTAAGCATTTCGGCAAGAATGGAAGGATAACTGTTGTTGGCCGTAAAATAGGCATGCCAGCCCGTATGTTGCCAGTGCGTCATTCCCGGCAGGATGATCTCGTTGAAATCGGCCATTATCGCATCAAAATCTTCCGGTTCATACGGTGCTTTGCCGGGAAGCCGGCCGATAACCTCACCGGGTTTCACGGCAGATTTTACCGGCAACCGGTCAACATTGTTAAAATAATCGGCCATCCAGTCAATGAGCTGGTGGCCGTATTTTCTGAATTCTTCATTTGTCATAACAGATCATCATTTGGTGGTGAGGAAATGAGCAAAGGTAAACACCTTTGTCCATTTGTCCAAACGGAAGTTTTTTTTAGGAAAAATCAGTAACAAACCGGTTCCGGCAGAAATCCGGGAGGTTTTTTATCAAACAGGTAACTGCCGGGTGCGATCGATCCCGCAATTACTTTTCGAGGATCAGCGGGTGTTGCACCTTTTCCTTCAGCAATGCAAATTCAATGGCTTCCATCATGGAATCCACATAATGGAATTCCAACCCTTTGATGTATTTCTCGTTGATTTCCAGAATATCCTTTTCATTCTCTTTCGACAAGACGATATGTTCTATTTTGGCACGTTTGGCAGCCAGCATTTTCTCTTTGATACCGCCAACGGGCAATACTTTTCCGCGGAGTGTGATTTCGCCCGTCATGGCGAGGTTTAGCCTAACCTTTCGCTGTGTGAACAACGATGCCAGCGCCGTCACCATGGTAATTCCCGCCGAAGGGCCGTCCTTGGGCGTAGCGCCTTCAGGAATGTGAATATGAACATTGTATTTTTGAAAAACATCGTCGGAGATGCCGAGGCTTTGGCTGTGGGCTTTAAGGTACTCGTATGCTATGGTAGCCGATTCCTTCATCACATCGCCAAGATTCCCCGTAAGTGTAAGCATCCCTTTGCCTTTGCTCAGGCTTGTTTCAACAAACAGTATCTCGCCGCCCACCGAAGTCCACGCCAGACCCGTAACCACGCCGGCCACATCGTTGGAGATGCTTTTTTCGCGTTGAAATTTCGGAGGACCCAACACTTTCTGCAAATCCTCAATGGAGATTCTTCTGTCGTAGGCTTTGTCCTCGGCAATGAAACGGGCTTTGTTGCGGATGATCTTCGCAATGTTTTTTTCCAGAAGCCTTACACCCGATTCGCGGGTATAATCCTCGACGATCTTTTCAAGAATTTTTTTAGTGAATGTCAGTTGAGTCCGTTTCAGGCCGTGTTCCTTCATTTGCCGGGGGACAAGGTGTCTTCTGGCGATCTCAACTTTCTCTTCCAGCAGGTATCCGCTGATCTCGATGATCTCCATCCGGTCGCGCAAGGCGGGATGCACCGTGGCAAGCGTATTGGCCGTAGCGATGAACAACACTTTGGAGAGGTCGAAATCCAGATCAATGAAATTGTCGTGGAAGGTGGTATTTTGTTCGGGATCGAGCACTTCGAGCAAAGCTGCCGACGGATCACCGTTCACATTGGCGCCGATCACTTTATCCACCTCATCGAGTACAAAAACCGGATTTGAGGATTTGACCTTTTTGATATTCTGGATGATCCTGCCGGGCATGGCTCCGATGTAGGTTTTACGGTGTCCCCTGATTTCCGCCTCGTCGCGGAGTCCTCCCAGCGACATGCGGACATATTTCCGTTCCAGTGCCCTTGCCACCGATTTGCCGAGCGAGGTCTTACCAACTCCCGGAGGACCTACCAGGCAAATGATGGGCGACTTCATGTCCCCTTTAAGTTTCAGCACGGCAAGGTATTCGATGATCCGCTCTTTAACTTTTTCCAAACCATAATGGTCGGCATCGAGAATCTTGCGGGCATGCGACAGATCGAAATTATCCTTTGTGTATTCGTTCCACGGCAATTCAACCAATGTTTCGAGGTAGTTCAAATGGATGGAATAATCCATCGCTGCCGGGTTGAGGCGCATCAGCTTGTTGAGTTCCTTCTCAAAATGCTCGCCCACCTCTTTGCTCCATTTCTTCGTTTTGGCACGCCGGCGCAATTCCTCAATCTCCTGCTGCTGGCTCGTACCACCTAGTTCTTCCTGAATGGTCTTGAGTTGCTGATGAAGCATGTAATCACGCTGTTGCTTATCAAGCTCGGTTTTCACCTTGTCCTGAATCTGGTTTTTCAGTTTCAACATTTGCAACTCTTTGGTCAGGGCAGCCAGCACTTGTTTTGCACGTTCCTTGACATCCGATATTTCCAGCAAATGTTGTTTTTCCTGCAAAGGAATGTTCAGATTGCTCGACACAAAATTGGTAAGGAAAACCGGGCTTTCGATATTTTTGATGGCAAAAGTAGCCTCGCTGGGAATGTTTGGCGAAAGCTTGATGATCTGAATGGCAAGGTCTTTCAAAGAGGAGATCAGCGCAAGAAAATTCTCGTCCTTCTCCAGCTTGAGATCGGTTTCGTAACTGATGACCTTTGCCCTGAAATAGGGTTTCCGGGCGATCATCTTTACCGTTTTAAAACGCTTCTTCCCCTGTATGACCACCATGGTGCTGCCGTCGGGCATTTGAAGGATCTTCAGAATGTTGGCCACCGTACCCACGTTAAAAAGATCCCTTGCCAGCGGGTCTTCAATTTCGGGGTCTTTCTGCGCCACCACACCGATGGTGCGATCGTTACCGTAGGATTCGCGGATCAACTGAATGGATTTATCCCTTCCCACCGTGATGGGGATCACCACCCCGGGAAACAAAACCGTATTGCGCAACGGCAGGATGGGCAGTGTTTCCGGAATCTCCTCCGCATTCATAAAATCTTCTTCCTCCTGCGACAACAAAGGAATAAACTCCGTATCGCCGTTGATGATATCGGTGAACAATATGTTTTTTTCTACTTTATCCGAACCTGCCATTTGTTAAATCCTGAATTGTGTTTAAAACCTTAAATATTTATTTTTGCCGATAGCTGATGAATATGCCTCAAGATATTTTCATCTTCCCGTGTAAGTTCCTTTTTACGCCGTCCGTAAACGATCCGGGCCACTTTCAGTGCTTTGTCCAGGTTGTAAGTGGAAAAGCCCTGCGTTCCTCCCCACGAAAACGATTTGATGAAGTTCCGCTGAAATCCGGATCCATAAATGTTGGCGCTCACCCCTACCACCGTGCCCGTATTGAACATGGTGTTGATGCCGCATTTGGAGTGGTCGCCCATGATGAGGCCGCAAAACTGCAAGCCGGTTTTTACGAACCGTTCCTGTTCGTAGCTCCAGACTTTTATTTCTTCGTAAGTGTTTTTCAGGTTCGACGAATTGGTGTCGGCCCCGAGGTTGCACCACTCACCGACGACCGAATTTCCGAGAAAGCCGTCATGTGCCTTGTTGGAGTATCCCAACATCACAACATTGTTCAGCTCTCCGCCCGCTTTCGAGAACGGACCCACGGTGGTGGGGCCGTAAATCTTCGCCCCCATCTTCACTATCCCGCCCCTGCACAATGCAAACGGGCCTCTTATCCTGCTGCCTTCCATCACTTCGGCACCTTCGCCGATATAAACGGGGCCGTTGCCCGTATTGATGATTGAAGCCTGTACTTTGGCGCCTTTTTCGACAAAAAGCGCACCATTGCCCAAGATGGTATTCGATACGTCGATTTGCTCCGATTTTCTTCCTTTCGTAAGTAATTGGAAATCGGCATTGATCGCCTCCCCGTTTTTTGAAAAAATATCCCAGGGAAAATTGATCTTCACCGGATTTCCGTCGAAGACAAAATTTTCGAATTGCTTGTCTTCAGCATCAAGGGAATTTTTCAAATCCTCCCCCTTTACATACCGGGCAATCAGCATACCTGACACAACAAGCGACTGGTTGGGTTTCAGCATACGTATCTTTTCAACCAGATTCGCATCAGGCAATACCGACCCGTTGATCAACATGTTTTCATCCGCAATCGTCAAAGGGAATTTTTCATTCAGGTAATCCTGTGTCAATGAGGAGGTCTCTGCGCCGAGCATCTTTTCCCATTTTTCCCTGATGGTGAGTATTCCGATCCTGATATCGGCAACAGGTCTGGTAAAAGTCAGCGGCAGCAAGCTGTTTCGGGACGAATCGTCAAAAAGTATGTAATTCATGTATCCGGTCTGTGTGGGTTAAATGCAAATGAAATTGTTTGATGCGACGGCAAAGCTATAAATAAAATCTTTCACAATCGTTCTTGCGCCATACCCATCCAAAAATGAATAAGCCCTCCGGTTCTATCAGAGGGCTTAACAAATATCGTTGATTCGAAGAACGACTTAAAGATTTTTCGATTGGTAATGTTTTTTGTACCTGTTCTTGAATTTATCAACACGCCCTGCCGTATCCACAAGCTTCATCTTACCCGTAAAGAACGGATGGGAAGTGTGCGAAATTTCAAGTTTGATCAATGGGTACTCTTTACCCTCATACTCAATGGTGTCTTTTGTCTGTGCCGTTGATCTGGACAGAAATGTGTATCCGTTGGAAATATCCTGAAAAACAACGAATCTATAATCCTTTGGGTGAATGTCTTTTTTCATTTTTATTTACCTTTCATTTTGGGGGTGCAAAAGTAGTTATTCTTGATTAAAAAACAAGAAAAACAAATATTTTTTTATTTTAAATTGATCAGAAACTCCATGGTATCCACCCCATCGGCATAATCCCACAGTTGCGGAGATTGCGTCATACCCGGTTTTACCGATCTTGAAATGCGCTTATCGGCTGAAACCACACATTGGATTTTTTCCTGATCGTGCTGAATGATTTTGTAAAGTGAGCCAAAATCATCGTAATGCTCGTAAAAAACCACCGACACCGGAGAGCTGATGCCCGTATCTTCTTTGAGCAACAAAAACCCGTTGTCAAAATGAGGTTGTTTGTTGACGAGAAAAACGGACTTGTTATAATCGTAATTATTAACATACCGTGCATGATTAATCACCTGCCTGTAATCGTCAATGGCTTTGAAAAACAAATCGAAATCATAGTTTTCAGGGACATAAATCTTCGACACATTGCGGCATCCCAAACCGAAGTAGCTGAAGATATCCTTTCCGAGATTCGTTAATTCTTCTGTTGTTTCTTTGCCATTGAGTACCGCAATGCCATTCCGGTTTTTGCGGATGATATGCGGATACTTTCCGAAATAATATTCGAAATATCTGGCTGTGTTGTCGCTTCCCGTGGCAATGACGGCGTCAAAATTTTCGAGCTTCCCTTCGGTAAATATAATCTGATCTTTAAATCCGGCATCAATCTTCGACAACATGTCGGCCATCAGCGGCAAAAGGTGCTTGTCGTCCGACGAGAGCTTGGCAAGTATCTTATGTCCCGACATCAAGACGGAAATAAAATCATGAAATCCCACCAGCGGAATATTTCCGGCCATCACCACACCAACGGTTTTCGGCCTGTGGGGCTCCAGTCCGTCGTGATAATAGGCCGACAGCCATTTTTCTATTTTTTTCTCATTCAGACTTTCCGCAATGGCTGAAACGGCATTTTTGACGTTTTCGGTGGTAAACCATGGATTGTAATTCACACTGCCGAGCATCAGATTTTGCAACCGGATGATCTCGCTCCTGAAAGCGGGATAAGCCGAAACATCAGGGTTGGAGAGAATTTCACCCAATTTGACAAAAGTATTGATGCGATGGACAACATTCATAAAAGCCAATTTTTTTTCAAAAATAAACATTTAAGGTTTCCGTTTGTGATAAAAATTGTTTTCCAATGGTTAGATACATCTTCATGCTTCTTTTAATGCTTGCATGCGGTTTGCAAATCCTGCCCGCCCAAACGCATATCCCGGCAACCGACAGGATCGAAGCGCTTGCAAAAGAGCTTTACCGGAAAGATTTGAGCGATTCGGCAAAATACGGGATCAATAAGGAGATTGAAGATTTATTAAAGCCGCTGATTGCGGCAGACAGCGCTCCGGAGCTGTTCGATTCGCTCACGTTTCTGAAATATCTTTCACCCGCAAACAACAAGTTCGAACTACTGACGTGGGCTTTTCCCGTTTCGGATTCACGGTTTTATTATTCGGGAATAATTCATCTCTCGGGCGGCGACACAAGAGGCGACACCACCATAACCATGCATGCTTCGGACAAAATCCCGGAGGTGAACAAGCCGTACCCGTTGTCGCAATGGCCCGGCGCCGTTTACTACAAACTCTCGGAAAACACATGGAAAAAAGAGCATCACTATACCCTGCTGGGATGGATGGGATCAAAAACGGGAGAAGATCAGCGTGTGATCGAGATATTGAAATTCCACGACGATAGCCTTCCCGAATTCGGCGCACCGGTTATTGTAACCGGAAACGGAACAAAACAGTGCAGAATGCTCTTCAGGTTTACCGACGCCGTTCCGTTTCATTTACAATTTGAGCAGCACCCGCTGCCGGGGAAAACGAAAAAGAAAATGGAGATGATCGTCTTCAACGAACTCACCGGCAACAATCCGAAGATGGGTCGGATGTTCAGGGCGCCGGTACCCGATTACAGCGCTTTCGACGCATTGGTTTTCCAAAAGGGCATTTGGCACCTGTACAAAAACGTGGATTTGCGGGTGGACACAAGGCATCTGAACAACAAACCGCCGAAAGAACTCGAATTAGGGACGCCCAAGCTTAAAAATAAATAGGATAATAAGAATGATGAAGCCATTCTTTTGATATCAGATGCCTGTCCTCGACTTGTCGGGATCAGATGTAAGATGTCCGAT
>JAOZMX010000014.1:31141-33436 GCA_029934065.1 Bacteroidales bacterium | reverse complement strand
GACTTCCGACTTCCGACTTCCGACTTCTGACTTCCGACTTCCGACTTCCGACTTCCGACTTCTGACTTCCGACTTCCGACTTCTGACTTCTGACTTCCGACTCTAAAAAAACACCTGTTTGCTCCCCAGCCTCCCCCTGCTTGTCATGCCTTATTCCACAAAAGCTGAAGCGTAACTTGACGAAAAGGCCGCAAAAGCCCCGATACCGCCGTTGCTGATGTTCCCTTTCACATTGGCAGGAGGCCCGCTGAAGAGCGGCATGGAAAAGTTGACTTCTTGTTGCACTTCGGTGAGAAACATGGCATATTCCCTGGTAATCCTGGATATTCGCAAAGTAACAAGATCGCCGGGAAACAGCCTTTGATGCTGATAGGCCTGATTCAGGAATGCTACCCCGATACCGTTGGTGTAATTTCCGTTGTAGGCCAGATCGTCCACCACAAACACATCCGTTATCGTATCGTTACACGGTTGTCCGTTCCGGTAAACATGAAACATGTAAAAATCCTCCGTTGGCGGATCCCACACGTAGCATTTTACCTCCCAAAAGCCGGCTGTTCCCCAATCCGGATGAAACGCCAGTGCAATGGAATCGATCTGGTTGATGGGATAAATCGTGGAAACCGCTTCGTATTCGGAATAGCCACCGACAGGTTCTTCCAGCATGATCTTCAGATGATACTCCCTGCCGACGGTACCGAAGACATCGGGATCGGTATAATACATTCCCGAATTTACAGGCTTTTCAATCAACGGATAATTCTCACTGTCGTTGTAGATCACCACTTCGGCACCCGAGACAGGCTCCGGGGGCTCGTTGTGGAAATAATCGGAAGTTTTGGTAAGCATCACAAGATGTTCCGTAGTATCCGTCGTGATGGCCCCTTCAACCACAATTCTGGCATACTCCTGCTCGTCAAGGTCAATGTCGATACGTTCGGTACAGGCCGATACCGACAGGGCGACAAGAAGGATGATCATCTGTATGTATTTGTTATTTTTCAGCATTGTTTTCAAAATTTAAAATGATAGGATATGCTTGGGATGATGGAAAACAGGTAGGTCATTTCGGCGTAGGTTGTATATGGATCGTCGGGCTCCTGAACAAAGTTGATGGCCCAGGCATTTTTCCGTGCATAGGCATTGTAAACCGAGAGGTTCCACTCGCCGTACCAGCGCCGTTGAGGTTTGTCCTTCGGTTTGAGTGTGACTGAAAAATCCAGCCTGTGGTAAGCCGGCATGCGGTAGGCATTCCGGTTGGAATAAACGGGAACAATGGTGTTGCCCCACACCGCCCTGCCCGTGGGAAAAGTCACCGGAAGGCCGGTGGAATAAACCCAGTTGGCACCGATCATGATGCGTTTGCCCCACAAATAGTTAACCACGACCGACAAATCGTTGGGTTTGTCGTAGGGAGCCGGATAAGGGTCTCCGTCATTGATGCTGTTGATCTTGCGCTCGGCCTTCGACAATGTGTAACTGACCCAGCCGGTAAGTTTTCCGGTCACCTTTCTGAACATCAGCTCGATTCCGTAAGCTTTTGCCGTGCCGAACCGCAATTCCCCTTCCAGTTGTTTGTTGAGCAGTAATTGCGCATGATCCCTGAAATCAATCGTGTTGTGTTGCGATTTGTAATAGGCTTCAACGGAGGCTTCAACGGCATTGCCCAGAAAATTCCTGAAATAGCCCACCGCAACAAGATCGGAAAGCTGGGGTTTCACGTTAGGACTTGCCGGGAACCAGATATCCAGCGGCGTGCCGGCAGTGGAATTCTGCGCAAGCTGCATGTACTGTACCGTGCGCGTATAGCTTCCCTTCACCGACGAACGCTCATCGAGCACATAAGTGATCCCCAGCCGCGGTTCGATTTGCACGTAAGTGTGATAAAAATCCCCCTTGGCATAGGTCGTGGAATCGGTTGCATCATGGTTTTCATCATAATGGTATACCGTCCCCGGGCCGACATTATTAAACATCGAAAACCTTAAACCGTATTTCAGGGTGAGCAGTGCTCCGATTTTTTGTTCATTGCTTGCATAAAAACCCGATTCGAGGGCATAATTTTCGGGAAGGATGTATTCGTTGAAAAACGTCTCTTCACCAAGGCCCTTCATTGCTCCCGGATAAAAAGTATGGTATATGGAACTTGCTCCGAAACGAATGGTATTCCCGGGATTGACATACCACGTAAAGTCGGCTTTCAGTGCATAGTCCATAAGACTTGATTTCCATTCGAACGAGTTGGCATTGCCCTCCGGTGTGCCCATCTTGTAATCGTATTTCGACCACAAAAAA
>JAOZMX010000014.1:17678-31131 GCA_029934065.1 Bacteroidales bacterium | reverse complement strand
AAACAGATGGTTCCATCGCAAGGTTATGGTTTGATTGCCGAGATCCATTCCTGCAAAAGGATTTTCAAAAACATCACGGCCGAAATATCCCGAAACATAAAACCTGTTGTTCTCGTTGACGGCATAGTTGATTTTGGCATTGAGGTCGTAAAAATAGAGCCTCCGGCCTTCAAGGTTGGGACTGTTGAACAGCGGGATGAACAGGTCGGCATAGGTACGGCGGCCCGAAACAATAAAAGACGCTTTTTCCTTTACGATCGGCCCTTCAAGTGTCAGCTTGCTTGAGATCAGCCCGATGCCGCCGGAGCCGGAAAATTTCCTGAAGTTGCCATCTTTCATGTGTACATCCAGCAACGATGAAAGCCTTCCGCCGTAAGCCGCCGGGATGTCGCCTTTGTAGAGTTTCACGTCTTTCACGGCATCGTTGTTAAAAATGGAAAAGAAACCAAGAAGATGCCCGGCATTGTACACCGTTGCTTCGTCAAGCAACACCAGATTCTGATCGGGGCTGCCGCCGCGGACGCTGAATCCCGTTGATCCTTCGGCCAGGGTACTGACTCCCGGCAAGAGCTGAATGGCCCTGATGATATCCACCTCGCCGAACAATGCCGGTATCTGGCTGATGGTCCTGGCTTCAATGGTGGTGACACTCATCTCGGGCGCTCTGATGTTTTTATCCTGCCGCTCGCCGGTGATTACCACCTCCCCAAGAGTCTGACCGGTAACCGTCATTTCTACCGTTAATGTCAAATCGCTTTTCAGGCTCACATGCTTTTTTTCGGAATGGTATCCCACATAGGAGATCACCAGTGTATAATCTCCCTGCGGAAGGCTCAAAGAGTAAAACCCGTACAGATTCGTTGCCGTGCCCGTCTGCAATTCTTCCACATAGATGGTGGCACCTGCCAGCCGTTCGCCGCTCACCGAATCCTGAACATAACCGCTGATGGTAAATTTTTCCGGCGCACTTTCTCCGTCCGCCTTCACCGCAAAAGAAAAGACGACCGAAAACATGAACAGAAAACAGAATTGAACTCCTTTACGCAGCATCGCCGTATTTTGTTGATCCGAAGTGAACAGTTGAAATATATTGTTGTTTCATTATGAAGAAATACAACGGATTAAATGCAAATTTATGTGTGCCCGAGGGAGAATTATTTTGGAATGTTCGATGAAAAACTGTTAAACTTTTATAACCGGTTTCGGCGCAAAACATTACTTTGTATTTTTGCCGACTAAAATTTTTTATAAAAATTAGATTATGAATAAAATAGCAGAAATTACCTTTTTGGAAGAGATGGCCTTTGAAGTTGAAGTAAACGGCCATAAGTTTGTGATTGATGCCGAGCCTCAGGTAGGCGGCAAAGACCGCGGTCCCCGTCCGAAGCCGTTAACACTGGCCTCGCTGGGCGGATGTACCGGCATGGATGTGATCTCCATTCTCCGGAAAATGAGGGTGGAACCCACCTATTTCAATGTGATTGTTTCGGCCGACACCACGGACCAACACCCGAAATATTATTACAAAATCCACATCACCTACGAGTTCAGGGGCGACAATCTGCCGATGGATAAACTCGAAAAAGCCATCAACCTGTCGCAGGACAGGTATTGCGGCGTGACGGCCATGTTGCAAAAATCGTCCGAAATCACCCACGAGATAAAGATACTGGATTGATCCTGCCACAGGGCAGCATCCCGAATCTTACACTCAACGGAAAAGGTATGGCATTGATACTGGGCATAGAATCCTCGTGCGATGATACGTCGGCAGCGGTGGTTGAAAACACCGTAATGCGTTCCAATGTCATTGCCAACCAGGCGGTACACGAACGCTACGGCGGGGTTGTTCCCGAGCTGGCCTCGCGGGCGCATCAGAAAAACATCATCCCCGTCATTCACGAAGCCCTGAAGCAGGCCGGTATCGAAAGATCGCAACTCGATGCCGTAGCCTTCACCCGTGGCCCCGGTTTACTTGGCTCCTTGCTGGTGGGCGTCTCTTTTGCCAAAGCATTTGCATTGGGGCTGGAGATCCCGCTCATCGAAGTCAATCACATGCAGGCGCACATCCTTGCCCATTTTTTGCAACAGCCGAACGAAACTTCTGCCATTCCCCGGTTTCCCTTTCTCTGTTTGACCGTGTCGGGCGGACACACGCAAATCGTACTGGTCAGGGATCACTTTCACATGGAGGTGGTGGGCAAGACCATTGATGATGCCGCCGGCGAAGCATTCGACAAAGCGGCCAAGATCATGGGACTCCCCTATCCTGGCGGGCCGGTCATTGACCGGCTTGCGCGAAAGGGAAATCCTGACGCCTTTCAATTTCCCGAACCGAGAATAGCAGAACTCGATTACAGCTTCAGCGGCCTGAAAACCTCGTTCCTCTATTTCCTTCGTGACAGACTGAAAGAGGATGATGATTTTATTGAAAAAAACAAACACGACCTGAGTGCCTCCATCCAGAAAACCATCATCAAAATTCTGATGAAAAAACTGAAACTGGCGGCCAATCGGTATCACATTGATCAAATTGCCATTGCCGGCGGCGTTTCGGCCAACTCGGCCCTTCGGCGGGCCATCACCGAAGCGGGAAACGAACTGGGATGGAAAACCTACATCCCTGCTTTTGAATTTACAACCGACAACGCTGCCATGATTGCCGTGGCGGGGTATTTCAAATTTCTCAACAGCGATTTTACCGACCAGAAAGTTGCCCCGTTCGCAAGGGGCGGGATATCAATTTAATTTTTTCAAAACAGATGAAAGTAAAAAGTTTAATTTTTTTGGGAATTATAGCGTTAATGATCTCATCCTGCAAAAAAGATGAAGATCAGGCGGAGATTGACGATCAGATCATTCAGAGTTATCTGAAAGAGCACAACCTGGATGCGGAAAAGCATGCATCGGGATTGTATTACATCATCACCAAGGAGGGCACCGGAGAACATCCCACGCTCAACTCTACGGTGGAGGTGCTGTACAAGGGATACCTCACCGACGGGACTGTTTTTGACGAAACCCAGAACAATGCACCCGTTTCGTTTCCTTTGCGCAGCCTGATCCCCGGCTGGCAGATCGGCATTCCGCTGATGAGGCCGGGAGGAGAAGCCACATTTTTCATCCCTTCGGACCTTGGATACGGAAACACACCACAAGGTGATATCCCGGCCAATTCGGTGCTGATCTTCGATATTACGCTGCTGAGTTTCACCGATTGATACCGGTGGTTTCACAGCACATTAAACGCACCGCTCCGGTTGGTGTCAAATCCTTATCTCCCCGTATCTTTCGTGATCCCATACAATACGGCACAGCTGCATCAACGGTAGCCGGCACAGTTGTAGCGGAAGAAAAAGCCCGTCTTAAACAGAACACGAACGCAGAACAAATGATCCGTATCACCATCGCGTGCGGTTGAACCGTTGAAAGATCACGACCGGTATCAAACGACACGGCAACGTGAGAAACAAAAGTCCTGTCATTACAATTTTTCCACTCCCCGCTTTTTGATCATTCCTCAAAAAGGCTTACCTTTGGTCAAAAAAAAACATTCAAATGAATTTTTCCTGCATAATGTTTAAACCATAATACTCATTATAATTTAGGCAATATGAAAAAATATCTACTTTTGATTCTTACGGGATTATTCTGCTTTAGCATCAACACAAACGCCCAACACAAACGATCGGATGTCATCAAACAAACCGACCGTTTCGGCTTTACCGCCATGTCATATTATAACTATGCAAACTGGAACCCGGCAAAAAACAACAACGGCATCAGGTTCGACAGTTTCAGAATGTGGGCGCAAACCGACCTTTCCGAAACAATTTTTGCCAGTGTCCAAAACCGTTTATACGAAGGATGGAGAACACCTTCCTATTTATACATCGGGTGGCACATCAACAAAAAAAACACATTGAAATTAGGTCAGATATGGGTTCCGTTCGGTTTTGAATATCAGCCATGGGACGATTGGGGCAACCTTTCATACTACATGGGATTTCAGGATGATTATGATGTGGGAATAGGCTGGCATGGAAAATTCGGCATTTATCATCTATATGCTTATTATTTGATGAATCAGCAACTCTCTTCATCATCATCCGAAAGAATAGACACTGATATCTATTCCGGTGATGTGAGCCCGGATAATCTTTTCTCCATTGCAAAAAAAATCAGGAGAAGAATCAACTCAACTTCAGTTTGAAGTCAAACCATCTGGCGAAAACTGGAATGTCACAACAGGCATATCAGGCATGGCCGGACAATTATATAATGAAACCACCGATAAATACGGAAGCAGACTCGCCGGCGCACTTCATTTCGGCATTGATGTTAAAGATTTCCATTTCAATATTCAGGAAACCCTTTACAATTTCACGCAGAAATTATCCGACATAGCCATCCAGGACATGAAAGATTTTCTGAACATATCGTCCTGGAATTTCGCCTACGAAATGCCGAGCAAGGCCAGTATTTTAACCGCCAGTGCGGCATACGACATCATCGGCCAAAAGCTGACGCCCTATTTAAACTATAGCTATGTTTCGGGAGGTACGACACAAGCAGTTTCGCAATTACTGGTGGCCGGAGTCAGCACTTTATGGAGATTGTTTCAGATTTGCGGGGAAATGCATTACGGGGTCAATAACCCCCAGTTGAGCGGCAACGCGCCGGGTTACGGAAGAGATGCACACAGCTATGTCCTCGGCTTTCAAATCCGTGTTTATTACACCATGTCCATCATCAACAAATCTACCATCCAGCGAATTAGAAAAAAGAGTAATTAAATCCACAAATTTTTATTCAATATAAAAACAAAATTATGAATGATAACACAAAAAAAAAGTAGGGCTGATCGTCCTGATCGCCATTGTATTCACGTCAATGGTAGGAAGCAGCGTTTATAATCTACCGCAAAACATGGCTGCAAGTGCGTCGGCAGGGGCGGTGCTGATTGCATGGATCGTTACCGGTATCGGGATGTTCTTCCTCGCGCAAACCTTCAAAACACTCTCCGAATCCAGACCGGATATTACCTCGGGTATTTATGCTTACGCAAAAGAAGGATTCGGCAATTATATAGGATTTAATTCGGCGTGGGGATACTGGGTATCGGGGGCAATGGGAAATGTAGCCTTTGCGATCTTGCTGAATGATGCTGTCGGATATTTTTATCCGCCATTGCTCGACCATAGCTGGATGACCATCGTTTTCAGTATTGTTTACTTTTGTGAGCAATAAATCTGACAGCAACAATAAAAAGTTACAAGCAATTGGACACTTCAAAAAACAGCCAGCATGAAAGTTCCATTCTGAAAGTTTCGGTTCTGACCAATCTACTTTTGGCGATCATTGCGCTGTATTATGGTTTCAAAACGGGTTCCGAAGCCATCCGACTGGACGGATATTATTCGTTTGCCGGATTTCTGCTGGCGCTCATTTCGTTGTGGGTCGTCAATAAAGTGATGAAACCCGAAACGGCCAACTTCAATTTCGGTTACTCCATCATCGAGCCCCTCTTCAATCTCGTTAAAGGGCTGATGATCCTGGCTGTGGTGGCAAGCTCATTTGTCAATGCCATCAACTCACTGTTACACGGCGGAAACACACCTGATTTCGGCGAATCCATCACCTATTTTCTCATCTCTACCATTTCCTGTCTTGTTCTCACCATTTTATTTTACCGCAAGAACAAAACCGTCCCCTCTCCCATTATTCATGTTGAATACAAAAATTGGTTTATCGACACGGTTATCAGCGCTTCCATCGGCGTTGCTTTCGTTACGTCCTATCTTTTGCAGCATACAAACTTTGACTCATGGATTAAATATACCGACCCGGTGGTCACGATACTGATTGTGGCAATGGTGATCAAATTACCTGTAACAACCATCTATACGGGATTGAAAGAGATTTTACTTTCGGCCCCCGGCAAAGAGATCGTCGATAAAATAGATGACATCATCAGTGAGGTCCTTTCGGAATACGATTACAAAAATTACAATTTCAAGGTAACGAAAACCGGAAGGGAAATCTACCTGTTGATTCATGTTCAGGTTGTCAACCAAAATACTCCGCTTTATCTGATCAAAACCCAGGATGAAGTCCGGCAAAAAACAGGGAATGCTTTGAACAAACTGTTTAATCACATCAAAATTGATATGGTTTTTTCGGAGAATGACATTTCCTATGATTTTTAGATTTTTTTGTTAAATACCGGTAACACCGTTAAAACTTAAAACCGGCTCAACAAAGAACCTTTTGCCGTAAGTTTTCTTGTTATCCGGAACTTGTAAAACATCAACCTTTGAACCTTCGGAAATAATTCTACTTTTGCAGCAAAATCATTACCATGAAGATCATTTGTATCGGCAGAAATTATGTTGCACATGCAAAAGAGTTGAACAATCCGTTGCCATCGGAGCCGGTTTTTTTTATGAAACCCGACACGTCGCTCATCATCCGTAACCGTCCCTTTTTCTATCCCGAGATTTCCAGCGACATTCACTACGAGGTGGAGCTGGTGATCAAGATCAGAAAAAACGGACGGCATATCCTCGAAAAATTTGCATCCACCTATTACGATGAAATCGGAATAGGCATTGATTTCACTGCACGCGACATTCAGCAGAAGTGCAAGGAGAAAGGATTGCCCTGGGAGCCGGCCAAGGCTTTCGACGGCTCGGCACCGGTAAGCGGATTCATCGCCCTCGAACAGTTTTCCGACCAAGACAACATTGGTTTCAGCCTGCTAAAAAACGGCGAAAAAGTCCAGGACGGAAATTCGGGCCTGATGATCTTTGATTTCAACCGCATCATTGCCCATGTTTCCCGGTTCGTAACCCTGCGCATGGGCGATCTGATCTACACAGGAACGCCGGCAGGTGTCGGCCCCGTAGCCATTGGCGATACACTTGAAGCATTTATCGAAGAGAGGAACATGCTTACCTGTAAAATAAAATGATAAAACTGTTAACCGTAGTTGGCGCCCGGCCACAGATCATCAAAGCGGCCGCATTGAGCAGAGCCCTGAAAAACAAATTTCCGGATAGGATTTCCGAAATAATCCTGCATACGGGGCAGCATTACGACCAAAACATGTCGCAGGTCTTTTTTGATGAGCTCGGCATCCCGGAGCCTGATTTCAACCTGAACACCGGCTCGGCATCCCACGGCGTGCAAACAGCGGCAATGATCGTGGGTATTGAAGAAAAGCTCCTGACACTGAAACCCGATTTCCTGGTGCTGTACGGCGACACCAACTCCACACTGGCCGGGGCGATTGCAGCGTCAAAACTCAAAATCCCCGTTGTTCATATCGAAGCGGGGCTGCGCTCGTTCAACAAGACCATGCCCGAAGAGATCAACCGCATCGTGTGCGATCACGTATCAACCCTGTTATTCAGCCCGACTCCAACGGGTGTTGCCAATCTGGTGAAAGAGGGTTTTGCAACGGACACCCGCCCGCCGTTTTCGGCTGACAATCCGGCGGTTTATCATTGCGGAGATATTATGTACGACAACAGTTTGTACTTTTCCCGGGTAGCGGAAGAACGTTCTTCCATTCTTGAAAAACACCACCTTGAACCCGGTAAGTTTATCCTCGGCACCATCCACCGCGACAACAATACCGATGACCCTCAACGCCTGAATGCAATTTTCAGGACACTTCACCGGATTTCGTCCGGCGAAACAAAAGTTTTTGTGCCCCTGCATCCGCGCGCATCAAAAATGCTGGATCAAAATCTTGACAAAAAACTCTATGGCGAAATCAATGCAAACCCCAATCTGGTCATCACCAAACCTGTTTCGTTCCTGGATATTATCAAGCTTGAGAAAAACGCAAAAATGATCATCACCGATTCGGGAGGGGTGCAAAAAGAGGCTTATTTTTTCCGCAAACCGTGTATCATCCTGCGACCCGAAACCGAATGGGTGGAGATCGTTGAAAACGGCACCGCATTGATTGCCGATGCCGACCCGGAAAAAATACTGGATGCTTTTGAATACTTTTCACACCAGGATGACCTTGAATTTCCGCCGGTTTTCGGCGACGGCAAAGCAGCGGAATTTATCTGCGAAAAGATCATTCACACTTTTGAAAACAAATAAACCGATCAGGATATGAAAAAGGTAATCGTTCTCGGTGCCGGACTTGTAGGTGCACCAATGGCATTCGATCTGGCCAAAGATGATGAATTTGATGTCACAGTGGTTGACTTTTCAGCCTCCAACCTGAAAAAATTTTCCGGACACAACGGGATAAAGACCATCCGGAAAGACCTCTCGTCACCCGAAACGGTCAAAGCGGTTGTGGGTGATTTTGATTTCGTTTTAAGCGCCGTACCGGGATTCATGGGATTCCAAACCCTGAAAGCGGCAATCGAAGCCGGAAAAGATGTGATCGACATTGCTTTTTTTCCGGAAGACCTTTTTGAACTGAATGAACTTGCCGAACAAAACAACGTCACGGTGATTTCCGATATCGGCGTTGCACCGGGAATGAGCAACATCCTGACGGGCTATGCCGCTCACCAGCTCGACACGACCGAAAGGGTGGTGATCTACGTGGGCGGGCTTCCCGTAGAACGGGTGTGGCCTTATGAATACAAAGCGGTTTTTTCTCCCGTGGATGTGATTGAAGAATACACCCGCCCCGCCCGTTATGTTGAGAACGGAAAGCTTGTGGTGAAACCCGCCCTTTCCGATCCCGAACTGATCAACTTCCCCGGCATCGGCACATTAGAAGCCTTTAACAGCGACGGACTGCGCTCGCTGATAAAGACTACCGATGCCCCTTACATGATCGAAAAAACATTGCGCTACCCCGGCCATATCGAAAAGATGAGCATGTTGCGCGAATCGGGTTTCTTCTCAAAAGACCCCATGAATGTGAACGGAGCCATGATCTCTCCGCTCGAATTTACCTCCCGGCTGCTTTTTAATGAATGGAAACTTGGCCCGGGGGAAGAGGACCTCACCGTGATGCGGGTTGAGGTGGATGGCATTAAAGATAACAAGCCGGTCAGGTACGTTTATGATCTTTTCGACCGCTACGACACCGCTACCAATGTTCATTCCATGGCAAGGACAACAGGATACACCGCTACCATGGCGTTGCGGATGGTGACAGCGGGACTGTACGACAGAAAAGGCGTTTCCGCACCGGAATACATCGGCAGTTGCTCATCGTGCGTTCGCTTTATCCTGGACGGCCTAAAGAAAAGAGGCGTAATTTACAACGAACAGGTTCTTCCCGGGTAACCGTACTCTACCGCCATAAACGTTAATCCGGAGACGGAGAAGTTGGAAGTGAGTAGGCGTAGAGCGTGGAGAGACGAAAGGACGATGGAACGATGGGACGATTGAACAATTGAACGCTTAACCCGGCCACCGAACTGTATTTCTAAAATCGTTAACCCTGTGAAATTAATTTTCAAAACTTACAACTATATCACAGGGTTAATCGCTGTTTGATACTTATCCCCTACTTACCGGGATTCAATAATTCTTTTCTAAACAGCAAAAACATTCCAGCTATCATTTTTATGGATTATTTCCGCTTTGCGCTCATACAGGGCATTTCAGTAACATTTTCTGTGATCAGACCGGTTTTTTGAAAAAAAATTGAAAAAAAACGGAAAAAAATTTGGTTTTATGAACATATGTGCATTATCTTTGCAGAGAAATGAAACAACATAAAAAGTTGAAAAAATAAATACTGCTCTTAATTAGTTCTTTTAATTACTGATTTTTAATTAGATGTTGAATTACCAAAAGCACAAAAATAACCGAACAGTTACAGAGAAAAGAAATATGAACATATGCTCATAAATTTATTAACCATAAAAAAAGGAGGTAACAATGCCTGGATTTGACAGGACAGGACCGGCAGGACAAGGTCCAATGACAGGAAGACGCAGAGGGTTGTGTGCCGACGAAGAAGCCGGAGCAACAGGCTACGGCTGGGGATTTGGAAGAGGCCTGGGACGCGGAAGATTTGGCAATTGGGGCAGAGGCGGCGGTTTTGGCTTCGGAAGAGGATTCGGTTTCTTTGGCTATGGTGCCAACCGCGAACCATCTGACGATGATGTGAAAGATGAGATCAGTTTTTTGAAAAATCAGATCTCGTGGCTCGAAAAAAAATTAAGAGGAAAGGGGGATGCGGAATAGCATCACAGATTCTTTAGTTTTTTTGTGTTCTTGTTTCGGGAGAATGTAAAGTTTTAAATGAATTAGGGGGAATCCTCCGTTCTACTTTGCGTTCTCCTTTTTTTTTGTATGAATCAATGATAAATTTCCCGGAATAATATGATGGGAAACTATTTTGCGTTAATGATTGCAATGGCATAAAACATCAAAAAAATCAACAATAAAATGTACAAATATCTTTTCGGACCTGTTCCTTCGCGGCGGCTCGGCATTTCGCTGGGTGTGGATCTGATACCGCACAAAGTGTGTTCGTTCAACTGCGTATATTGCGAATGCGGACGTACACTTACTCTGACAACGGAGCGCAAAGAATACGTTCCGGCCGACGAAGTAATGCGTGAATTGAAGGATTACCTTGGCAACAATCCCGCACCGGATTACATCACCTTTTCGGGAGCCGGAGAGCCTACCTTGAATTCACGATTCGGTGAAGTGCTGTCGTTCATTAAAAACAACTGGCCGAAACTTCCCGTTGCCGTTTTGACCAACGGAAGCCTGCTGCATGATGCGACCGTCCGCAGCGAGATGATGGCGGCCGACGTGGTGCTGCCTTCGCTGGATGCAGCTATCGAACGAACATTCCGTCGCATTGACAGGCCATCGCGACAAATAAAGCTGGAGGAATACATTCAGGGTTTGATTGATTTCAGGAATGAATTTAAAGGGCTGGTCTGGCTTGAGGTTTTTATCATTCCCGGTGTAAACGACGACGACGAAAATCTGCTTTCGCTCAAAGAAGCCCTGGTAAAAATCCGTCCCGACAGCATCCAGCTCAACACACTCGACCGCCCAGGCACTGACGAAAGCATCAGACCTGCAAGCCGTGCCGAATTGCAACGCATCATCGACTTCTGGCAACTGGACAATGCCGAGATTATCGCTTCGGCGCCCAAACGCAAAGACATCACTTCGTACCGTAAGGATGTGGAGAGTGCTATTCTCGAAACCATTGCCCGCCGGCCTTGCACCCTCGAAGACCTCTCGCAAATCCTCGGCATCCACATCAACGAGATCAACAAATACCTCGGCGTGCTGGACGACGAAGGCAAGGTGGAAGCCACTTTTCAGGAGCGGGGGATCTTTTATCAAATTAAACGCAGTGAGTAAGTAAAAGGTGCATGCA
Source organism: Bacteroidales bacterium (assembly GCA_029934065.1). GTDB lineage: Bacteria > Bacteroidota > Bacteroidia > Bacteroidales > 4484-276 > 4484-276. The sequence goes on along the minus strand of JAOZMX010000014.1, from coordinate 19,787 downwards.
CAAACCGGAAAAAAAATATTTTATTTTTTCCCGACAATTGAGATAGTTTTATATTTTTGCAGCCCGTTTTGAAAAAAGCGGGTTTGTTCTTTCACACATCATCAATCCGGCGAGATAGCTCAGCTGGCTAGAGCGCAGCACTCATAATGCTGAGGTCGAGGGTTCGAGTCCCTCTCTCGCTACTCACGCCTACGAAGCCCTTGTAGTTTTCACAAATTGCAAGGGTTTTGTTTTTTAGGGAAAGCATTATTTTTTATGGATTGATTTTCGTAATTACTAACCCCGCCGGGTTACCTTTTCACACTGAAGAATACCAATGAGGTAAAACATTCAAACAGATGAAAAGGATTCAGATTTTATTAGCAGGGTTATTATTTGCATTGATGAGTGCAAATGCCCAGGTTGCCATCACCGATGACGGTTCGAATGCCGATGCTTCGGCATTTTTGGATATCAAAAGCAGCAACAAAGGATTGCTGATCCCGCGTATCGATTTCAACAACCGGCCTGCTTCGCCGGCTCTCGGATTGATGATTTACGTTACGGCCAACGGTCCCGACGGGGATAATGCCTTCTATTTTTACGACGGTTCACGATGGTCAAGAAACCCCAAACAACATTACATCGGCGAAAATTATGGCGGCGGCATTGTTTTTTGGGTTGACGAAACCGGTGAGCACGGCCTCATTACGACAACAAGTAATCAAACCGCCGGATCGAAATGGCATGCCGGAAGTGATTTCACTACCGTCGCATTCGGCGACGGTCCGGGAGCCGGCAAAAGCAATACGACGATCATTATCGCTTCCCAGGGACAGGGCAACGGCACCATGTATGCTGCAAGGGTATGCAACGAACTGAAAATTACCCATGGCGGGAAAACCTATGCCGACTGGTACCTTCCCTCCAAAGAGGAACTCAACCTGATGTACAATAACTTGTATCTGGCCGGACTTGGCAATTTTGATAATGTAAAATACTGGAGCTCTACCGAATCAACGAACAACAGTGCATGGTATCAGGACTTCGGCACCGGAACTCAATGGACCGATTACAAAAGCACAAGTGATGCCGTTAGAGCAATCAGAGCATTCTGAACACCCTAATCCGCATTTGTGGTAATCTATGGTTATCAGGAAAATTAGCGTCGAAAGAACGATTTCTTTCGACGCTAACGGTTTTTATTCTCTTGTGTGATTGCCGGTCGTACTAAAACCGTTCTTCAACCACAGCCCAGTCGAGTACTTTCCAGAAATTCTGAACGTAATCGGGGCGTTTGTTTTGCACGTCGAGGTAGTAGGCATGCTCCCAAACGTCGCATGTAAGCAAAGGCTTCAGTCCGTCGCGCATGGGGTTGGCAGCATTGGATGTTTTTACGATCTCAAGTTTTCCTTCGGCATTGACAACGAGCCATGCCCATCCGGAGCCGAAAAGTGTGGCTGCCGCCGTCGCAAACTGCTCTTTAAAAGCGTCGAGGCTTCCGAAGTCACGGTTGATAGCCTCGGCCAGTTTTCCTCCGGGTGTCGTTTTGGGATCGGGTGAAAGTCCGAAAAAATAAAACGTGTGGTTCCACACCTGGGCACCATTGTTGAAAATACCGCCTTCGGCTTTCATAATGATGGTTTCCAGATCGGCATTCTCAAATTCCGTTCCCGGGATCAGTTTGTTCACATTGTTGACATATCCCTGATGGTGTTTGCCATAGTGAAACTCAATGGTTTTGGCCGAGATGTACGGCTCCAGCGCATCCTGCGCATACGGTAATTTTGGTAATTCAAACATAACTTTATTTTTTAATCTTTAATTTATGAATACAATATTTCTGTTTTACAAATAAAATCAACTTTTCCGGATACCGAAAAGTCCAGCAATCTTCTGACATTTACTTTCCTCAACGCCAAACGCTGAACGCTGAACGCCAAACACCGAACAATCCATTTCTCTTTCAATATTAACTATAGTCTCCGTTCAGACGTTTCCATCATCCTCCTTGCGTCGGATGCCGGAAAGTCCAGCAATCTTCTGATATTTACTTTCCTCAACACCAAACGCCAAACGCTGAACGCCAAACACCGAACAATCCATTTCTCTTTCAATATTAACTATAGT
>JAOZMX010000014.1:14766-17578 GCA_029934065.1 Bacteroidales bacterium | reverse complement strand
CCGAACGCTGAACACCAAACGCCCGAAGGGCAAACCCCAAACAATCCGTTTATCTTTTACTCCTAACTTTAATCTTCTTTCTTCACCACTTCGATCTTGAATTTTGCCGCAAGGGCAGCCAGCGCACCAATAGCAGCGAAAACAGGGATCAGTAATGCTCCGATAACACCCACGGTAACGGGGATTTCCAAATAGGTTTTCCCTTCTTCATTTTTGATGATGATACGGTTTACATTTCCCTGATGGATGAGCTCTTTTACCTTTTTCAGTAATTCGTCACCTGATACATCAAAAAAACTTTTCTTTTCCATGTTACTTTGTATTTATCACAAGAACGACAATTTTCTTTTTTCGGAATAAAAACATTAAGTATTATGTGCTCGAAATATTTTTAGCGGTTAAAAGATAAACCAAAATTAATAAAAAATGTTCAAGAAGCCGTCAAACCTGATTTACGGTGTTGAGTACAAGCCCCCTGTTTTTGAGAACATTATCCTGGGCATCCAACATATTTCAATATTTTTTATTTCCATTTGTTTCCCGGTGATCATCGTCACCTATCTCGGTGATTCCATTGATGAACAAACTGCAAGAGGATTTATCAGTTTTTCGATGATATCAGCCGGTTTGGTAACCATTTTTCAATCCTTTAAAGAATCGCCGGTGGGTTCCGGATATTTCATCCAGTCGGTTTGCGGCCCTTCGTACATGAGTGCATCCATGATGGCAGCAGCATCGGGAGGATTGCCGTTACTTTTCGGCATGACCGGTTTTGTGGGAGCTGTCGAGGTTGTTTTTTCCCGGTTTATGAACAGATTAAGATTTCTTTTTCCCACCGAAGTAACCGGAGTGATCGTCTTAATGGTGGGAATACAGGGCCACCGGCGCCACCAGCAGGGTCATTGCCTGGTCGGCAGGCACCATCCTGATCGTGCTGGCGTTTTTCCCGAAAATCTCCGAATTCTTTTTGCTCATGCCCACACCCGTTATCGGAGCGACCCTAATCTACGCCGTCAGCTTTATGATCATTGCGGGACTGCAAATCATCATGTCGCGCATGCCGGATGCCCGCAAAACTTTTGTTGTGGGCGTTTCGCTCATTGCAGGCATCAGTGTTTTTTCGCTGCATGACCTTTACGATAAATCCCCCGATTGGGTCAATCCCATATTCAATTCGGCACTCTCACTGGCTACGGTAACCGCCATCATTTTAAATCTTTTATTAAGGATCGGCAACAAAAAACGTCTTACCCTGGAGGTATCCGTTCACCAGAACTTTTCACAAAAGGTCTTCGACTTCATGGAACATGCCGGTAAATACTGGGGAGCACGTCAGGAGGTGATCATGGACGCCACTACCGCCCTCAACGAATTCCTTGACATTGCAGCCGGATCGGGTATTACCTCGGACGATCACGTTAAAGTGGCGGTAACATTTGATGAGATAAACCTTGATGTGATGATTTTTTACAAAGGCAAAGAGATACAATTTCCCGACCACAGACCAACGCCCGCGGAAATCCTCGACTCCCCCGACGGCCATCTGAAACTTGCAGGATTTCTGGTTCGTAAATTTGCACAAAAGGTTTCGTTCACACCGGGGAAGGAATTCAATCAGGTCAAACTGCATTTCGATCATTAGCGGTTGAAAAAGAAATCTGTTAGTTTTGCTTTCCAAGGGCCTACCTCGTTTGTAAATCCGATTTCCATTTACTGTTTTCCCCAAACACGCTAAACACCTGTCACTAAAATCACTAAAGAATTTGTAGGGTTATTGTAGGGGCTAAAATCATTGGAAAACAGGTTTTGTACCGGCAACTTTTTTGGGGAATTATTTTTTGATGAACACATTTGCAAATCGAATCATTCAACAACTGCATTAATGAAAAAAGAAAACGTAAAATCGGTTGAATTCTCAAAGAGCCCGGAGGAAGAAGACCCGACCATCGAAGAAATGGAAAAATACCTGAAGAAAAAGGAAATCCAAAACAATGTTCTGAAAAAGATCATCGAAAAGATCAACAAGGAGACCGGCAAATCAAAATAAATCAAAAAACTATTTAAAATCAGCCTATGAAAAACTTTACACAAACGGCATTACTACTTGTTTTTTCCTTATTGACGGCTTTGGGGGCGAAGGCGCAAACCAAACCCGAAATACTTCAGTGCGTATGCCCCTCTCCCACCGATAAAACAGTTTCTGCAGATGAAAAAGCCATGTGGGACATTTTGCTTTATTTCGAGACCGTGGCCTCCTCGCAAAAAGGTGTTGCAACCGACGGAAATTACATTTTCACTTCCTCTTTCAGCACCGAAATGTTTCGCAAATATACCATGGACGGCGTATTTATCGATGAGTTCACCATTCCGGGGATTTCCACCTGTAACTGTATGACTTATGACGGCACCTATTTTTACGGTGCCAAGGGCAATTTGTCGGACGGCATTTTTGTCATTGATCTGGAGGCACAAACGCTGGTCAGTACGATTCCGGTATCGGCGCCCAGCGTTATCGGCATCGGGCATCTGTCGTTCGATCCCGGTCTGGATGAAGGCAACGGCGGATTCTGGATAGGCTACTGGGCCGAGCTTGCCGCTGTTGACATGAGCGGAAACGAAATCATCCCCAATACCTTGACTACCAATCCCGGCATCGCCGGCACAGCTTACGATAACATTACCGACCCTGAAAATCCGGGATTGTTTTGCTTTCAGCAAACCGGAGCCACAAACCTTGAAATAACGAAATTCGACATCAACACCTTGTCCTTCTCAGGCGTGCTACATGTGGCAACGGACATCCCGGGGCCTT
>JAOZMX010000014.1:4041-14666 GCA_029934065.1 Bacteroidales bacterium | reverse complement strand
GGGGCCTTTCACCACAACAGTGAACGAAACCATTGCACCGGGTGATTTTTTAAACGTAACCTTCGACCAGCAAGCCGATCTTTCGTCACCGGGAACGGAATATACTTTTGTGATCACTGCACTTCTGACCGGTGACGAAAATGCCGCCAACGACATCCTGACCAAGATGGTTCAGAATACGGCGGGCGTTTATTGTTATGCCAGCGGCAGCAGCAGTGCCAGTGCGGAGTACATCAGCAACGTCACCATCGGAGAGATGTCCAACAGCAGCGGTGCCGACCAGTATGCTAACTATACCGGCGACCCCGGGCTGTACGTTTACCTTGAAGCCGGCATCGCATCGGAAATCACCATAACGCTTGCAAACCCATACAATGCCGACCTTTCGGCCATCTGGATCGACTGGAACGACAACGGCAATTTTTATGATGCCGGAGAAGAGGTTTACGTATCCGCTTTCGGGCAAGGCCCGTACGTTACCAACATCATTGCACCTGAAAGCGCCATGCAAAACACCAATTTGCGGATGCGCATCCGGCTCGACTACAACAATCCTTCGCCCGATCCCTGCGGCACAACATCTTTCGGCGAAGTGGAGGACTACACGGTAATCGTTGCCGGACCACAACTTAACCCGCCGTCCAATCTTCAGTCGGAGGTCGCTAACGGAGACATTCAGCTTGTCTGGGATGCTCCCGTTGCTGAAGACCTCATCAGCTACAAAATCTATCATTCATGGGATTACAGCGATTTCACCGTCATCGACAGCATTACAGACACTGCATATCTCTATGTTTCCCCGTCGTCCGGAAGCCACCGTTTTTACATCACCGCCGTTTATGACGAGGGCGAATCGGTGCCGTCAAACATGGTTGAGGAGATGATCACCGGCATCACGGAACAACACGTCACTGCGATCGGCATCTACCCCAATCCCGTATCGGATAAAGCAGTCGTTACTTTTTCAAATCCCGGAAACAAGACTTTTGATGTAATGGTGATGAACAGCAACGGTCAGGTGGTGAAAAACATCCATAATATTACCGGCCATGAGTTTACCATCAGAAAAGAGAACCTGTCGAAAGGGATTTATTTTATCAGGATTTGCGGAGATGAAACCTTTTTCGGAAAACTGATGTTCAAATAGAAAAATCATTAAAATATTTTATTATGAAAACCAGAAAAATTTTTCTTGCAAGCCTATTGTTGACAATAACAGTATCGGTTTTTGCCCAGGCCACAACGCCAAAGCGACCCAACACTTTTAAAGCCATCGAACAAATGAGCGACATTCATCCGCTTTACACGCCGTATGTGGATGTTTGCCTGTGGCCTCCGTTTCCCCTCACCAACGTTGATTCCACGGGAATTTGTCTCTACACGCTGGCCTTTATTGTGGACGACCAGTTTGCCACGGGAGCCAATCCCTGCTGGGGAGGTTACTCCAATCTTGACCTGACCTGGTATCAGGATCAGGTGGCGGGATTGCGCGACAACGGCGGGGAGGTGATCGTGTCGTTTGGCGGTGCCAGCGGTTTTCCGCTTGCATTTGTTGCTGCCAACGAAAACGAGCTGAAGGATGCTTACAAGGCCGTTATTGATGCCTACGACCTGCAAAGTATTGATTTTGACATTGAAGGAATGTTTGTGGCGCATCCCACCTCCATCGAGTTGCGCTCGAAAGCCATGAAACTGTTGCAGGACGAATACTCTGATCTTCAAATCTCGCTCACCCTGCCCGTTATGCCGTGGGGATTGACCGGCGACGGCATCAATGTGGTCACCAGTGCCGTCAACCATGACGTGAACCTTTCCGTCGTAAATCTTATGGCAATGGATTACGGTGGCCCTGGCGACATGGGCGACAATGCCATTTCGGCCATGGAAGCTACGTTCGGTCAGTTGAAAACCATCTACCAGAGTGCGGGGATACCCAAACCCGATTCTTTGATATGGCGGATGATCGGCGTAACACCGATGATCGGACAAAACGATGTGATAGAAGAGGTATTTTACCTTGATGATGCCGAGGATGTCAGGGATTTTGCCTTCGACAAAAAAATCGGCAGGATCGCCATGTGGTCGGCCAACCGCGACCGGCAGTGCGAAAATTCATGGGACCCGCTCTATATCTGCTCGCACATCGAACAGGAGGATTTTCAGTTCAGCTACATTTTTCAGCAAAACGGAACCATCAGCTATTGCGACATTGCCCAGCAACTGAACCAAACGGCTTCAACACTCTATTCAAGCTATATTTACCCAAATCCGGCGCATGGTTATGTAATCATCTCGGATTGTAACGGAGCCGGGGTAACAATTACCGGTATCGAAGGACTGGTCGTGAAAGAATTAAAAGTTACCGGTAACAACTTTTATCTTGACATTTCTAACTTCAGCCCCGGCTCCTATCTTTTGTTTATCAACAAGAACGGAAAAATAAATTATGAAAAGATGGTGGTATTCTAATCGTTTGGTAATTTTGCAAAGAAATATAAAGTCCTGTCGCAGCGAACTTGTTACGGGAACATCCAAAAGATGCAACATCCATTAATATTAACAAAGAAATTATTTTAATCAAAAAAAAATATGAATAGAAGCATGAAAAAAACTACTTTAATCACGGCAATTGTTTTAATCGTACTGTTTTTGGGGCAAACATCCCTTTCGGCCCAGCAATTCAATAAAAACATCGTGGGATATTACACCTCATGGTCGGTGTATGTCAGGGATTACCACGTACCCGACATTCCTGCCAACAAGATCAACTACATCAATTATGCCTTTGCCAACATCGACAATGGAGCAGGCACCATCAAACTGGGTGATTATTATGCCGACGTTGACAAATGGTATCCGGGCGACAGTTGGGAGCCGGGCGCTTTGCGCGGCTGTTTCCACCAGTTGCAGATTCTCAAGGCCAATCATCCGCACATCAAAACATTCATCTCCATCGGAGGCTGGACATGGTCGGCCTACTTTTCGGACGTTGCCCTGACGGAGGAATCGCGGCAGGTGTTTGCGGCATCATGTGTTGATTTCATTCAGGAATACCAGTTCGACGGCGTGGACATCGACTGGGAATATCCTGTCAGCGGAGGGCTCGCCAGCAATGTTTACCGCCCAGAGGACAAGCAGAATTTCACGTTGCTGCTGGCCGAGTTGCGCAGCCAGTTGGATGCGGCCGGAGATTACATGCTGACCATTGCGGCACCTTCTTCCCCCATCATCCAGGAAAACATCGAAATTGAACAAATCCATCAATATCTCGACTGGATCAATGTGATGACCTATGATTTTCACGGACCATGGTCGGGCGAACCCGATCCGGTGACCAACTTCAACTCGCCGGTATATCCCGTAACGGGCGATCCGACACCAGAGCCTTACAAATCGAAATTCAACATGTCGGCAGCCATCGAAGCCTACCTCGAAAAAGGTGTCCCGCCAGAAAAACTGCATGCATCGCTGGCATTTTACGGCAGGGGATTCGGCGGTGTTCCCAATGCAAACGACGGCTTGTTCCAGACCTACTGGGGGCCATCGAGCCCGGGCACCTGGGAAGACGGCGTTTATGATTACTGGGATCTGCAGCAAAACTATATCAACCAAAACGGCTACACCGAACACTGGAACGAAGAAGCCAAAGTGCCGTGGATTTACAACCCTTCCACACAAAAAATGATCAGCTACGACAACCCGCAATCCATGGAGATCAAAGTTAATTATTTGAAATCGAAAAACCTTGACGGGGTGATGTTCTGGGAATTCAGTGCCGACCGTTACAGCGTTTTGCTCAATACCGTTTATGCCGCCATCAATTCTCCCGTATCCGTGAACGACCCGCAGCAAAACGACATGAACAGCATCAGGGTCTTCCCGAACCCGGCAAGCGATGTACTGCATTTTTCTTCTCCCGTGGAGATGAAAAACATTCAGGCCTTCGACCATACCGGCAGGCTGGTACTCGAACAGGATATCAACAGCAAAAATCTCAATATCAATTGTTATGACTTTCCACCGGGGTTATATCTTTTTAATGTCAGAACAGATACAAGCTCGGAATTTGTTAAAGTTGTGATAAAATAAGATTGCTTCCCTTGCTAATTTTTTCAGTTAGCAATGCCGGATGCTTTATGCGTCCGGCTTTTTTATTTTTCCGCTGACGTAGCACACAAAATAATTAATGTAAATTTGCTTTGTAATTGATATGCATTTTCAAATGACATCATCCGAGAAAAAATACAAATTATACCGTGTTTATATCATCGCACTGGCCATCTGTTATTTTTCTCCTGCGGCTTTTTTACATTCACAAAACAACGACCTCATCGACAGCCTTGAGATATCACTTGAATTTGAAAGTGATCCCGCCTTAAAGATCAAAACCCTGTTGGCACTTGCTGCAAATCTGGAAAACAGCGCCCCGGAAAAAGCACTGCTTTATGCCCAGAAAGCCTATGATGCATCCAAAGACCGGCAACACCAAAGAGGAAGTCAATGCCATGAACCGTCTTGCACACATCTACTGGAGCATCACCGACTTTAAGAAGGCGATGAGATATGCCGAAAATGCAAAGGAACTTGCCGACAAATTAAACATGCCCAAAGCGCTTGCCGCTTCGTACCGTACCACAGGACTGATCTACATCGAATTGAGCAACTATGAAAAAAGCTCGGAATATTTTTTCAAAGCATTGCGCCTTTTCGAACAACTGAACGATAAAGAGGGCATGTCGCAGGTATTGAGCGACATCGGGTCGGTGAATTTCAATCAATACAATTACGACAAGGCGTTGCAATATTATTTTCAATCCCGGGAAATTGCAGAGGAGATGAACGACCGCAACGGGATTGCCCGCGTCCTCAACAACATTGCAGCCGTATATGAGGCCATCAAAGATTACGAAAAAGCCGCAAAATATTTCCTTCAGGCCAGCGAGATCAACCGGGAACTGGGCAACCGGCTGTGGGAAGGCATCAACTACATGAACCTCGGCACCATTCGCCTGAACCTGAAAGACTACGACATGTCGCTGTCGTATTTCGAAAAGGCACTTTCGATATTTACGGAACTGCAGAGCAAAATCATGCAGGCCCGTTGTCATCTCAATCTGGCGAATTTTTACATGGAAACCGGCGACTCCGGCCAAAGTTTGAAATATGCAACACTTGCTTTGAACGAAGGACGGGAACAGGGGTTGAAACAAATCGTACATGACGCTGCGGATATGATGCAAAGAATCTACTTGAAAAAGGGTGATATTGAAAATGCTTACAAATATGTGATCCTTCAGTACGAGATGAAAGACAGCCTGCTGCTGATGGAAAACAAAACCGAGCTGACAAAGCTGGAGCTGCAATATGAATTCAACAAAAGGGAACAGGCCAAACAAATCGAACAACAACACAAAGACCGGATCATCCTGATGATCATCATCAGCCTGCTCGTTGTGCTGATCGTCATCATTCTCATCCTTGCCCGGTTGAGGGTAAAAGCAAAAAACGCACTGATAACGCAGCAACGCCTGCAACATGAACTGGAGTTCAAGAAAAAGGAGCTTACAACCAATGTGATGTCGCTGATGAAAAAAAACGAAGTTTTATCCGCCATTTCCGACAAACTGATCTCCATCAAAAACCAGGCTGTGAAGGAGGAGACCAAAACCATGATCAGCAAAATTTCCAAAGAGCTTCGCAACACCATTGATGAAGAAATACTGGAAGAATTTGAATTGAGATTCAAAGAAGTACATACGGATTTTTACGACAAACTTCTGGCGAAGTTCCCGAGGCTTTCGCCCAACGAATTGAGGTTATCCGCATTTTTGCGGCTCAATATGTCAACCAAAGAGATCGCCGAGCTCACCGGTCAGCAACCCAGTTCACTCGAAACGGCCAGATACCGCCTCCGGAAAAAACTCGGCATCACCAACTCAAACATCAGTCTTGTGGCATTCCTTCAGCAGATATGAAATCCGAAAATTATCGCTCCGAAAGCAACCTTATTGATATTCCCATGTCATTAATTGTGTCAAACAGATTGTTTCATTACAGGAATTAATTAAACCGGACAACATGAAAATATTACGAAACTTACTTACAACGGTCATTTTGATCTTTCTGACATTTTTTTCACCGGCGCAAACACCCTCTTATTCATGGGCTAAAAGTGGCGGCAACACCTCATTCAATGACGGAAACATGCAGGTGGTGAACACTCCGGCGGGATTTGTTGCCGGAGGGGATTTCATCGGTTCGGCGGTTTTCGGTCAGGAAGAGGTAATCTCCAACGGGGAATCCGACATTGTCGTTGCCCGGTTCGACGAAACGGGTGAGCTTTTGCAAATTGAAAGCTTCGGCAGTGAAAACGAAGAGCTCTTTAAATTCCTGAATATTGACAACGAGGGAAACATCATCATCTCCATGATGTTTACCGGTTTTATTACCGTTAACGGTACGGAGTACACCAGCTTTGGCGGTCAGGACATCATGCTGATCAAGTTCAATGCCGATTTTGATATTCAATGGGTGAAACACTTCGGTACCGGACTTACCGATTATGTCAAAGGAATGGATACAGACAACAACGGCAACATCATTCTTTACGGAAAGTTCAAAAATGAAATTGACTTTGATGAAATAACCCTCACATCGATGGGGTCAACCGATCTTTACATTGTTAAAATGGATCCGGAGGGGAATGTGATTTTTGCCTTCAGTGAGGGCGGTACGGGTTATGAAGATGCCGAGTCAGTAAATGTGGGCGGAAACGATATTTACATCGCCGCTATTTTTTACGGCGAGACGATCATCAACGGTCAGGTCATCCAGACCGAAAACCCAACCGGCTTATTACTGGCGAAATATAACATTGAAGGGACATTCCAGTGGGTTCAAGTAGTAAACGGCACAAAATTGCTTCCATCCGTTTGCCTTTCGGCCAATGTCAACGGCGACCTTTATCTTGCCGGCAATTTTCAGGACAAAGTTACTTTTGGCGATGAAACGCTGACGACCGGAGAGTTTGACCAGGACATTTATGTGGCCAAATACAATCCTGACGGCGAAGCTCAATGGGCAGGCCAGGGACACAGCAGCTCCAGCGATATGGTCATCAACATGGACATTGATATCGGCGGCAACGTTTACTTGACGGGATTTTATGTAACTTCGATCAGTTTCGGGAATGTCATTGTGAATTATTCCCTTTGTTGAGGCACACCAGAGACCTTTGTTGTACGTTTCAGCAACAACGGTCAGGCAGAATGGGGCACACAAATCACTTCCGACGGAGGCGCCAAAATCTCTTCCATTAGCCCCGACGTACCGCAAAACCTCCTTATCGCCGGCATCTACCACGACTATGTGGACATCGGCAGCTACACCCTGCACGCTGCGAACACCTATGAAAACTTTTTCACCGAATTGCACTGGACGGGAACCGTTGGAGAAGAGGAACACCCTATTTCAAAAGAAAAAATATCCGTTAACCCCAATCCGGCATCCGGTCATGTATCAATATCAGTACCGGAAAATATTAAAGTTATGAATTTTAAAATCATTGATATTAAAGGAAATACCCTGATATCAAGGAATTATTTTCCATCGGGAAACAATTTCACGGAGGATATCTCCCGTTTTCCATCAGGAATATATTTTATTCATTTGCATTCCGAAAATAATGTATTCACAAAAAAATTAATCATCCGACAATGAAAAAATTAGTTACCGTATTAGCACTAACCTTACTGTTTTTCAGCAGTACACTTCCGGCTCAGCACCTTGTTTCCACCGAAGTTGAACTGCGCAATCCCGTCGTTTACGATTTTACGGGCATCCATTGCGTTTCGTGTCCGAAAGCGCATACGGCCATCGCCGTTGCCAGGGAGCATTATCCGCAGCTTGTGGCCATCGCCTTCCATACCGGTCAGTATGCCCAGCCCAACCCGGGCGAGCCGGATTACAGGACGCTGGAAGGTGACTACATTTACAACGTTTGGGCCTATTACAATCCTCTGGATGAGCTTTACAATGTGGTCTGGGCTTTTCCCACGGTAGCCATCAACGGAACCGGCGTGGAAAACTCGACCGTGAACGACACCACGGCATTTCTGGAAGAGATTGCACTGGTTGCCGCAGAGGAAGCGGTGGTGAACGTTGCCGCACTGGCAACCATCGATACCCTTACCCGGAACCTGAAAGTGGAAGTGGAATGCTACTACACCTCGGCGGCTGCCGACTCCAACTATCTGGTGATCTCGGTAACACAAAACGGGCTGATGAGTGCCCAGTCGGGCGCACCGCAATCCGGTGACGAATACGTGCACAAAGACATGTTCAGAATGTATGTTACAAACATCCTCGGAGACACCCTCGGCCAACCGCAGGCGGGTGATCTGATCCAAAAAACCTACAACATGGTTTTGCCCGACTCCATCTGCTTCCACAGTAGCGACCCCGTTGTGTTGTCACTCCGAGACATTGAAATCCAGGCCTACATCACGGGTGGAGATACCACAGTTACGGCGTATGATTTTTTCCAGAACGCCTACCCTGGGCGCAAAGCTTACGAAATCCTCAACGGCGTGAACGCCACCAAAGAATACATCTACTCCAGCGGAATATCATCACCAGCCGCCGAAGCCGGCATCACGGTTTATCCCAATCCCGCCCGAGACTTTATTTATATCAAACCGGCCCCTGGCGATCATTTCAGGCCGAACAGTTCGCTCCATATCACCGATTTGAGCGGTCGCCGGGTTTTTGAATACCATAATTTTAAATCCAGTGAAACAAATGGCCTGTATGTTCCGTTAAAAGGAATCAAAACCGGCATTTACCTTATCAGGGTGAACGATGGTGGTACTTATTCAACAACAAAATTTATTGTGAAATAGCACAGCTAAAAATGAAAATCGTTGATGTAAAGGGACAGGCCTGTCCGATGCCTTTGATCCGCACAAAAAAGGCATTGAAGGAGATCAGTGAAGGCGAAGCACTCAAAGTGATCATCAACAACGAAAGCTCCATGCGGAATGTGCTCCATTTTTTGGAAGATAACGGCATTACTGCAAGAATGGAAAAAACCGGCGATGTTTATGAAATTTTTGTCAACAAGCAGGGTGAAGCCAACCTGGAACAGGTAGATGTAAATGATTATTGCGAAGTTAACTATCCTCCCGAGGATTTTGTGCTGGTGTTTTCGAAAAACAGGATCGGCGACGGCGCCGAGGAACTGGGAAAAATGCTGGTAGCCGGGTTTTTGGATACTTTCAAAGAGATGGAGAGGCTGCCGAAAAAAGTCATTTTTCTGAACTCGGGTGTTGACCTGGTACTGAAAGGCTCTCCCGTCGTTCCCGTATTGAAGGAGTACGAACTAAAAGGCATTGAATTGCTGGCTTGCGGTACGTGCCTCGAATATTACGACAAACTGGATGAGGTGGCCGTCGGCAGGGTATCGAATGCGTACGATATTCTGAATGCAACGATTAACGCCGGAAAAGTGATCAACTTTTAAGCAAAGAAACAATGATTTTAGAAAAGGTTTCCCTCCAAACGGATTTTAAAAATTACGATCTTTTAAAACTGGTTGACCAGGGAGGATGTTCATCGAAGTTGCCGGCAGCGGAGCTGGAAAAAGCACTGGCGGATTTACCTGAAATCAAGGATGATAACCTGCTGGTTGACATCTCCACCCATGATGATGCGGGGGTTTACCGGATCAGTGATGATCTGGCGCTGGTACAAACCACGGATTTTTTTCCACCGGTATGTTCGGATGCATACGATTTCGGACAGATAGCTGCCGCCAATGCGTTGAGCGACATCTATGCCATGGGCGGAGAGATGCTCACAGCGCTCAACATGGTGTTGTTTCCCGCCAACATCCCCATGGAAATCCTGAAAGAGATATTGAGGGGCGGGCAGGATAAGGTGGCGGAAGCCGGCGGTGTGATCATCGGCGGACACACCATAGAAGACGATATTCCCAAATACGGGCTGGCCGTTACCGGTAAAATCCATCCCGGACATATCATCACCAATATCGGGGCAAAGCCCGGCGATGTGTTGATACTTACCAAACCGCTGGGTACCGGAGCGATCATTTCGGGCAAGAAGATCGACCTAACAGGTGACGATACTTACCGCAAAGCAGTGGAAACCATGAAGCTGCTCAACGATGTCGGGGCAAAGATCATGAACCGGTACGGCACTCGCTGCGCCACCGACATCACGGGTTTCGGGTTGATAGGCCATGCCATGAAAATGGCCAAAGGCAGCGGTGTTTCCATCCGCCTTGATGCCGCAGCCATCCCGGTCATCGGCAATGTCATCGAGCTGATCGACATGGGCTGCATTCCGGGCGCTGCATTCCGCAATCTCGAATTCACACAAAACGAGTGCGCTTTCGAGCCATCGGTGGATTACAATCACAAAATGCTCCTGCTGGACGCCCAGACTTCCGGAGGACTTTTGATCTGTGCTCCGCCTGAAAAAGCCGATCAAATGGTCGAAGACCTTAAAAACACCAAATATCCCGAAACTGCAATTGTAGGAGAAGTCACCAAACTGACGGACAAAGCAGTAACAGCATTTAACAGCCGGAATTAAGAGAAGGAGAG
>JAOZMX010000014.1:0-3941 GCA_029934065.1 Bacteroidales bacterium | reverse complement strand
AACTGACGGACAAAGCAGTAACAGCATTTAACAGCCGGAATTAAGAGAAGGAGAGTGCGGGGTTCGGAGTTTTTAGTTCAGGGTTCGGAGTTCGGAGTTCGGGGTTCCGCCTGTCCCGGCTTCGCTAAAGCTTCGGTGAACGGAGCTTGCACGGGCGCTCAAAAGAAAACAATATATTTGCATAAAATTCAAAACCCGGAATAGTTAATCAGCCAAAAGGAATTCCGGAAATAAACAGATTCGGCCGATGGTCATTTTACAGGAAGGTCATTATTATCCTTTCAAGGTATTGGGGAAAGTTGCGGATGTTAACGGAGCGGAATATTATAAGCTGTCCGACCCCAACGGGATCAAACATTTGCTCAAGGCGGAATGGTATGCGGGGTATGAGCTTGAAGCCGGGCGTACGGTTGTTTGTCATATCAACCGGATCAATTGCAGCGGACGCATCTTCATTGAACCGGAACATCCGGTTTACAAGACGGGAAAAGATTATGTATTTGAAATTGCCGCTATGCCGGGCAGGAATGAAGATACGGTCGTGGTAAAGGATGTTTTGGGTAATCTGATTGAGCTGCCGGCGGAAGATGTGCCGCCCGGTGCAAAAAATGGCGACGGAATAAAATGCCGGGTAACAACGGTAAAAAAAGGGAAACCGGTGATCTATCCTTTGTGGTCGGCTCCCGATTACACGGGATTGACCATTGGCAACACCTACCGGTTAAGGGTAACGAATAAACGAAAACGCACGGGCGGACAGGTTTTTTATATGCTCGAAGATGACGGGGGAAAGAGCTATCCGTTGCGAAAGAAGTTTTATGAGCGATATGGTTTTGGCTCGGGCGACACGATATCTTGTGTTTTAAAGCAAAAAAGTGATGCCATATATTTTGAGCCCGTACATCCGTATTACCGGAAGGGTGAACGATTTACATTTAAGATCACCGGCAATGATCACATTTTTGTTTATCCGGACAGATTGGAAGAAGCCGTGATCCTGCAAAATGATTTTGGGAAAAATGTGATCGTGAGCCGAAAAGCCATCAACCCGGAAAATATATCAGGAGATACAATTGTTTGTCTTGTCAGTGACATTGTTGAAGGACAGTTGATTCTGGATTGTAAATGATATACAGTCCGAACCTTTCCGGATGATTTGATGTTGGGATAAGCACTTACTGCGTTATTTTTCCGGATTCGGACGGGGCAATTTTGCTCCCGTTTCCTTGAGCCAATTATCCAGTTTCTTTTCCAGTTCGATTCTTTTTCCGGGATGGGTTTCTGCAAGGTTAACGGTTTCCGAGATATCGTCCTTTAAGTTGTAAAGTTCTTCGCCGCCTTCCCAGAATTTAATCAATTTCCAGTCGCCGGAGCGGACAATACTGTATGGCCTTACGAATTGTCCCCACCAGTAATGGGGAAAATGCCAATACAAATCCTGCCTTCCGATATCATTTCCGCCCTTCAGGAGTGGGGTGATGTCTTTCCCGTCGATCACAAGCGTGTCGGGAATATCAACATCCAGCCAGTTGCAAATTGTGGGGAAAAAGTCGATGCTCGACACCGGCACATCACAGCGGGTTCCTTCCGAAGTGACACCGGGATAGCTGATGACAAGGGGTTCGCGAATGCCTCCTTCGTACGGGAATCCTTTGCCCATGCGAAGGGGCGAATTGTCGGTGGATACAATATGGCCACCGTTGTCGGAAAAGAAGATGATGATGGTATTTTGTCTGAGGTTCAGCTCGTCAAGGGTTTTAAGCACTTTCCCCATGGCTTCATCCACGCTTTTAATCATGGCGGCGTAAGTGGGGTTGCGCTGACCTTTCAGGGGAAGACGGCTGCGGAAGACCCCGGCGACATCTTCATCGGGCCCCAGCGGATCAATTCCCAGACTGTCTGCCCGCTGTTTTGCATTTTCGATATAATTTGCTTTGGCCTGCAGAGGTGTATGCACGGCATAGTGCCACAGGTCGAGAAAGAATGGCTTGTCTTTGTTGGTTTTGATAAACTTTACGGCTTCATCTCCTTCCCTGTCGGTCAGGTATTCGCCTTTCCGGCGCGGAGGCAAAGTTTCGATACTGAATTTACCGCGGCGGTACGGGTCGAAATAATTGGGCGGCTGGCCGTAATCCTCCCCGCCGATATTGACATCAAACCCCTGACTTGTGGGCAACCAGTCTCCTGGGCCAAGGTGCCATTTGCCAATGTGACCTGTGACATAGCCGAGCGGTTTAAGCATCTCGGCAATGGTAACTTCGCTGTGTTCCATCCAGTATGGGTTCCTGGGTGTCATCAAAGTGCGATTCGGTTTTTGATCATAGCCTGTGGGATTTTTCTTGTCTCCGGGCACCTCAACGCCGGCATATCGTGTTCTGATCCAATCTGTGATGCCGATGCGTGCAGGGTAACGACCCGTGAGTATGGAAGCACGAGTGGGTGAGCAAACGGCACAGGCTGCATAAGCATTGGTGAAAACCATTCCTTCGCCGGCCAGCCGGTCGATGTTGGGTGTATCGTAAAACCGGCTACCCATAAAGCCGACGTCCCGCCATCCCAGGTCGTCAACCACAACAAAAATGATATTGGGAAGTTTTTTGTCCGGACGATGGCCGGAGCATCCCCCAAAAACGAAAGTCATCAGTATGACAATAATGCCGATGGACAAGTTTCTTCTCATCAGACTTGTTATTTATCTGCGGGCTGATCTTTTTTCACCGCCTGAAGCAACCGGACGTATTTCATCATGTAAAAGGTTTCGGTAAAATCGCCAAACCCGTATTCACCCAAGATTTCTTTCCAGTCGCGTTCGATAAAATCGAAAGCATATTTACACTCGATGGTCTTGAACACAAAACGGTGCAATGCAGGCATTTTCGCCATGTCGAATTCGGCAAAATCAAGAATAAAAAAAGTGCCGCCGGGTTTGAGGTGTTTCACCACATTGTTGATCACCGTTTTGCGTACCTCATGCGGAAAACCGTGAATGACAAAACTGATGAGCACCTTATCGAATTGTTTCCCGAGATCGAAGGGAATGTCGATGCGCTGACGAATAAACCTGAAACGTGAATCACCTGAAAACTTTTCGTTGAATTGTTTTTCCATGATTTCGGAAACATCCAGTCCGGTGATGCTGCCTTGTTCCGAAAGGTTTTTTGCCATCAGGGCAGCATTTCTGCCTGTTCCGCACCCCAGATCCAGAATCTGATCTCCGGGTTTCACGCCGATTGCCTTTACCGCTTTGCGGATAAACCTTTGGTACAAGCCGAACGAAGCCGTGTTCATCAACTTGTCATAATGTTTGGCCGTAAATTCTGTTAATTCGACACCCGAATCCGGGTAAATTTTTTTAGCCATTGCTTTAATTTTAATTATGGATCTATATAAATGAATGCGTTAAGGAATTAAGTATCATTACCACCTTCCCTCCTTACAGCATTACTACCTTCCCTCCTTACAGCATTGCGACCTTCCCACCTTACAGCATTCCAATAATTCAATCCTGCATCATTTGGCATATATTATTGTTTTCCATCACAGTCAAGGTTATATCTTAATTGATCTTTTGGACGGTTCAAAAAAACAACTTGCAAAGGAAATGCTTAAAACGATTTGAAAACCCGAGCAAGCGAAAACCCGGGCGCATCAACCTGCAAGTCGAGAAAATAACCAAACGGCGTTTGAAACACTTCGTAACCGGTGTTCTTCAGGCGCTCCTCCACCCTGTCGAAAATATGCTTTGTAAATTCGGGCTCGGCCTTGCTTTCGGAAAGATGAGCAAACGAATGTAACACCACTTTGCGGGTATTGTTCTTGCCGCAAACCCACTTGAGATTTTTCAGCAATTTTTTCACCACATCGTTTTCTTTTTCCGTGTCTTCGGCTTCAACCTGAATGAATGCGGTTTGTACTTTTTCGAAATTTGCAGCCTTTGCATT
>JAOZMX010000124.1 GCA_029934065.1 Bacteroidales bacterium | reverse complement strand
TTGTAAAAATATTCCATCAATTTTGACATCGAAACATAAAAAACTTTTTTTTCTGTTGATTCCGGCAGCAATGCTGCTTTTGTTCTTTTGGCTGTCGTTACCCGAACCCATATTCGACGACCCGGCAAGCACGGTTGCCTTCGACCGCAACGGCCGGCTGATCGGGGCTCGCATAGCCACCGACGGCCAATGGCGGTTCCCGGAGGAGAATAGTGTACCCGGGAAGTTCCGGCAATGCATCATCACATTCGAAGACCGTTATTTTTTCAGTCATCCGGGAATCAATTTGTTTTCGCTGTTTCGTGCGGTAAAGCAAAATCTGGAAGCGGGAAAAATTGTCAGCGGTGGGTCCACCATCACCATGCAGGTGGTGAGGCTGTCACGCAAAGGCAAAGCGCGCACGGTACGGGAAAAACTCATTGAGATGTGGCTAGCCCTTCGCGTGGAGTGCTCATTCACAAAGCCGGAAATCCTTGCACTGTATGCTTCGCATGCCCCGTTTGGCGGCAATGTGGTGGGCATGGATGCTGCAGCATGGCGATATTTCGGGCGGAGCCCTCAAAATCTGAGCTGGGCCGAAACAGCCACACTGGCGGTTTTGCCCAATGCTCCGGCACTGATACACCCCGGAAAAAACAGAAAACTCCTGCTTCGAAAGCGCAACCGGCTGCTCCGGAAATTATATCACAGCGCCGTCATCGATTCGCTGACTTGTCAACTGGCACTTTCGGAGCCCTTGCCCGGGAAGCCTTTGCCGCTGCCCAACATTGCCCCGCATCTTACCGAAAGGCTGGCAAAAGCCAATTCGGGGAAGGTCATGCATACAACAATTGATGCGGGGCTACAGCAATCCGTTGACGGGATTGTCAGCCGGCATTACGGACGATTGAGTTCCAACCGCATCTTCAATATGGCCGTGCTTGTCGTCAGCGTGCCGACGGGAGAAGTTCTGGCATACATCGGCAACACCCGCGACGACGGTAGCGGCATGCACGGCAACGACGTGGATATCATCGTTAGTCCGCGCAGCAGCGGCAGCATACTGAAACCGTTGCTTTACTGTTCCATGCTCGGCGACGGAGAAATTCTGCCCGGCACTCTGGTCCCCGACATCCCGACCACCATCAGCAACTACTCGCCCAAAAATTTCAATGTAACCTACGACGGGGCCGTTCATGCCCGCGATGCGCTCATCCGCTCCCTCAACATTCCGGCGGTCAGATTGTTGAGCGATTACGGCGTGGCGGGATTTCACAACAAATTAAAAGCCTGCGGTTTCACCACCCTTAAATTCGAACCGGATCATTACGGGCTTTCGCTGATCCTCGGAGGGGCCGAGGTAACCTTGTGGGACTTGTGTAAAGTTTACCGGGAGCTGGGCAACACACTGAATTTGTACACGGCAGAGGGACAAATACCTGCGGCACAGTTTCCCGAACCGACACTTTTACGGGAAGCAAAGCAAACCAGACCATCTTCTGCGCCGGCGGTTTTCGGTGCCGGAGCTATCTTTTGCACCCTCGACGCCATGAAAGAAGTCCGCAGGCCGGAAGCCGAAACCGGATGGGAGAGTTTTTTGTCCTCGCGGCAAATTGCATGGAAAACCGGCACCAGTTTCGGGTTTCGCGACGCCTGGGCCGTAGGGATCACTCCCGAATATGTGGTCGGCGTTTGGGTAGGCAATGCCGGCGGGGAAGGACGTCCCGGCCTCACCGGCCTGTCGGCCGCTGCACCGGTATTGTTTGAGGTGTTCGGCGTGCTGCCTCAAAACGAATGGTTTGCAACACCGTGGGATGACCTCGTCGAAATACCCGTATGCCGGCAAAGCGGAATGAGGCCTACCGTCATTTGCCCCGACATTGATACCGTTCTTGCTCCCGCCAAATGCATGGAAACACATGCCTGTCGTTACCACCGCCTGATACATCTCGACAGCACGGAAACTTTCAGGGTTAACGCGAATTGTTATCCATCACAAAAAATTGTCTCCGAACCGTGGTTCATCCTTCCCCCTGCCATGGCTTGGTTTTACCGTTCCGTCGATCCGTTCTACCGCAGCTTACCCCCGTGGATGCCGGGATGCAGCGGCAGTGACGAAAAACCGATGCAGATCATCCGGCCCGACAAGCCGTCAAAGATTTTTATTCCGCGCGAAATGAGCGGAACCAAAGGCAAAGTGGTTTTTGAGGTTGCCCACCGTTCGCCCGACAACACCATTTACTGGTACATTGACAACGATTTTCAGGGAACGACCCGTCACCTGCACAAAATGGCACTCCGGCCGGATCCGGGAAAACACAAACTCATATTGGTTGACAATGACGGAAACATCCTTACGGAAACTTTCGAAATTGTGGGAAAGTGAGGGTTATCGCGGTAGTGATGCGGGACTAAAATTAAAAGATTCGGAGCAATGGAACGGGGATAATGCATTCGGGTTTACAGCCCTGCCGGCCGGCGGCAGCGAACCGGGCGGTGGTTTTTCGCAATTGTTCGAAGGCTGTGCGTGGTGGACATCCTCACGTGATACGGGCTTATTCCCCTGGAGCAGATTTCTTCAAACGGACTATGAATCCGTTGCCCGTTATAACCTTTTTATGTACGAAAATTACGGTTGTTCCGTCCGGTGCATCAAAAACGAGTAATCCTTCCGGTGACAAAAAGTATTGCTGTCATCAAGCTGTTGGCCGCCGGTTGGAAGCCGAAGCGCATTTTTGAAGACAAACTATGAGAACGAATTGTTGATCTTTGCCTTTACCCTTTTATTGTTCATCAGTGCTACAATAAGGTTGAAGATGGGTCCGCGCAACGGTCCGGCTTTCCACAAAATGTTCAAGATGCGCTCCTGTACGGCATTGTATTTTAAAACAGCCTCCATTTGGGATGACTGATAATTGCCGTCAAGGATGGTTTTTGCTACCGTAAGGCCCGACACCAGCGATTGATAGATCCCCTCTCCCGTAAGGCCGGAAGCCATGCCTGCCGCCTCACCGGCAAGGAAATATTTATCATTGAAACGGTAACCGCGATAATCGTAACTGATGGGGTAAGATTCGTATTTTGCCTGCGACACATCCACCCCATTTTCCGTCAGCCATTTTTTAAAATTTGCTTTCAGTTGATGCGACGGCACTTTCCGGGGGTCAGCAGCACAGCCGATCACAAAACTTTTGTCATGGGGGAATTTCCATGCATACCACGAATAAAAATATTTGCTGTTGAGGTAGATCTCCAATTGCGGCTCCACCTGTGGATCGGGCACCCGGTACTGAATACCGATAAGCCGTTTTTCCTGCGGCAGCCCGAGGTATTTCCGCACGGCCGAAAAATAGCCGTCGGCACCCACGAGATAGCGGTAACCGATCGCTTCCTCACCGTTAACAACAATTTTGGTGTCGTCAACCTGCGTTACTTTGGCATTGTTGCGGATTTCCACACCGGTATTGTGCAGGCGGCTTTTTTGCCACGTGCCGAATTCAACCCTGTTCACCGTAAAGACGAACGGCTCACCGGCATTGGTCGAACTTTTTCTTTTCCCGGCATAAAGCGCAGTGCGCCGGATACGATGCTCTATGATCTCCTCCGGCACATCCAGCAAAGCCATGTCTTTCCGTGTGAGGCCTCCGGCACAAATCTTATCGCCGAACAATTCCTTTTTTTCCAGTAAAAGCACACTCATTGACGATTGACTTAACGTTTCGGCACACATCAGCCCGGCAGGGCCTGCCCCCACAATGATTACATCATATTTTTTCATTTCCGTTTCTTCATTAATTCCTGCAAAAATATCATTTTGTAATTTCAGCCCGTAATAATTTGAATTTAGCAGGTGCAAAAATAGATGAATGGGCGACCGGTCGGCAAATCAACTTAAATATCAAAAGAAATACCCCCGCCTTCGGAGAAAAGATTTTTTGGACAATAGCTGCAAAACAATATTTATTCCGATATTTGAAGCAAAAATTCAAACAGATGAAACATTTCACATTTTTACTATCGGTTACTTTACTTTTCTTGCACACAGTTGTGGCGCAGTCTTATTATTCGGATAAGGTACAAAAAATCTGGGAAACACAACCCGTTTTTAAAGTTCCCGAATCGGCGACCTACGATATTCCCAACGACATTATTTATGTATCGAACATCAACGGTGATCCCACCGAAAAGAATTCGGAAGGATTTATTTCCAAACTCGCCATTGACGGCAAAGTCGTTGAATTGCGATGGATCACCGGCCTCAATGCCCCCAAAGGAATGGGATTGCTTGCCGACACTTTGTACGTTGCGGATGTTACGCAGGTGGTGAAAATAGATACGCGCCTCGGTGAAATCCTCTCAAGGACAGATATGCCGGAGGCCGAATTTCTGAATGATATCATCATTGACGATCAGGGAAAAGTCTATATTTCCGACACGGGAAACGGGGCCGTTTATTTTCTGGAAAACGGAAAAGCAGATTTTCTGCTCCCCAAAGGTACTTTTGAACGCCCCAACGGACTCAACTGGATGGAGGGGCTGTTGTATGTGGGCACTAAAACATTTATCAAAAGTGTTGAACCGGAGTCGTTGCGCATTAAGGTTGAGATCAACACCCCCGGAGGTGTTGACGGACTGGAGATTTATAAAAAGAAGTATTTTATTTTTTCCGATTGGCTGGGAAAAGTTCAGATGGCCGATTTCGCGGGAGATGCCGTTATCCTGTTCAACACCACAGCGGAAAGCATCAATGCCGCCGACATCAAATTGATGGGCAAAAGCAGCCTGTTGCTGGTGCCTACTTTTTTCGACAACAAAGTGATGGCTTATCAGATATTGGAATAGCCCCCCGGCAACCAGCAGAGGTTTTGGAAATTTATTCAAGCGAATATCCAATAAATAAAATTTGAAAAATGAAAATTGTAAAAAAAGTTGAGGATGCCGTTAATGCGCACACCATCCCAAAGGGAAGTATGATCTACACATCGGGAAATGCGGCCACCCCGCAGGTTTTATTACGTCAACTTGCCGAAGATACCGACATCAGCAATGTGGATCTGCTCAGTTTGCTGTTACTGGGTGACGTAGGAGAATTATTTTCGCCCGAAACATGCGAACGCATAAGACACAGGATACTTTTTAACGGACCTGCATCGCGCGAAGCCATCAAAAACGGGAAGGTCACCTATCAGATGCTCCATCTTTCCGACATTCCGCATCAGATGAAGGCTTATGTAAAACCCGATGTGATTTTTATCGGTGTTGCAGGGCCCGACAACGGAGGGAATTACAGCTACGGCACAACGGTGGAAGGTGTCATGGGAGCTGTTGATGCCGCTTTGGCGCAAGGCGGAACCATCATTGCCGAGCGGAATGCCCAAATGCCCTTCGTGCTGGGGACGACTATTCACGAAAGTAAAATTGATTTTCTGGTCGATACCGATTATCCGCTGCCGGCAAGTCCGGTGCACAAACCCGATGATGTTGCTTTAAGGATTGCCCGGATCATCACCGAATTGTTTATCAAAGAAGGGGTAACGCTGCAATACGGACTTGGCGAAGTGCCCGAGGCCGTTTCCGATGCCATCATGGAAAAAGGAATCCGCAATCTCGGCATTCACACCGAGTTGTTTGCCGATGCCATGCGTAAGCTGGTCATCAACGGCAACGTCAGCAACAAGAGCAGAAATTCGACATTTTCGGTAGCCACACTGTTTTTGTCCGGCAATAAGGAGGGCTACAACTGGTTAAACTTCAACAGCTCGGTTCAAAGCCGTCCTTCCGATTTTACGAATCATATTCCCAACATTGCCAAAATACCCAATATGGTGGCCATCAACAGTGCCATGGGCGTTGACCTGCACAGCAACATCTGGGCTGATTCTGCCGATTCCATCCGGATTTACAGCGGCATTGGCGGACAGTCGGATTTTCTACGGGGTTCCTATCTTTCAGAAGGGGGTGTACCCATTATTTCCATGAAATCAAAAACAAAAAACGATTTCAGCAAGGTGGTCATCATGTCGCCGGAAGGCATTTCCGCAACAGCCATTGCAGCCGATCCTGTGGTAATCGTCACCGAACAAGGTGCCTACAATCCGCGTGGATTGAGCATGGGCGAACGTGCGGTAGCCATTGCCCATCTGGCCGCTCCCGAATTTCGGGAAGAATTACTGAAATACATCTACGATTCTCCGGGATTCTATAAGCCCAAAGGAGCATTGAAGGAGGATTCCCCGAAAGGGTTTGTGGCTTACGACGACATTTTTTAAACCATGGAATTGCTGCTTTCCGTTGATCTGGGCGTTAAAACCGGCATGGCACTCTACCACTCCGGCGGTCGGTTATTGTGGTTCCGGTCGCAAAATTTCGGAAACAGTGCCCGTTTGCGCAAAGCAATACCGGGAATCCTGAACCGTGACGAAGACCTTCGTTACCTTGTGGTGGAGGGTGGCGGCCCTTTGCTGAAAATCTGGCAGCAGGAAGCCGAAAGGAAAAACATCGAACTGATCAAAACCATGGCCCATGAATGGCGGCCGGAGATATTTTACAGCCGCGAACAACGCAAAGGTGTACAGGCCAAACACAATTCCCTGATCTATGCCAGACGGGTCATCGCCAAACTCTCTACCTCCGGTGTCACATCACTGACGGACGATGCCGCCGAAGCCATCCTGATAGGCCTATGGGCGATGCATAAAATTGGGTGGGTAAAAAACACGGATCAAATCTTACACTGAAAACTCACCGGTTGACCCGAAACGTTGCGCAAAGGCGTTCATGCCGTAACTAAATGACGAAAAGGAATTTTACTCCGGCTCCAGCCCGAATTTTTCTTTGAGTGTGATCAGTGCAGGATTTTTCTGTGCCATGTGTCTGAAGATGTCAACCGGGTCATAGGGTTTGGCTTCCACCGGAGTGGAATTGACAAGTGTCTTTAGTCGTATGAACCGGTTTCCGAGCATATCGCGTAAGAACCTGATGATATCGCTTTTTTTGGCTTCAATGGCTCCTTGCTGCACGGAATTTTTTACCTCTGCCAGTACTTCAAACTGTTCTCCGATACGGGGTTTGATGGTTTGCAACGTACTCGTAAGCAATGGTTCCTCTTCCGAAGAGAACTCTTTGGCCATTGCTTTCCAGGCATTTTCAAGCTCATCGGGGATGATTTTTTTTGCATTTAAAAACGCTTCGGAATTAACGTCAATGTACTCCTGCTCGGGTTCAGCACTTTCCTGCGGCTTTTCTTCGGAATCTTTAATTGAGAAGATACCCCTGTTTTTTAATCTTCCCGCAGCCGGTTTTTTTGTACTGTGAGGCTGTCCGGCATCCTTTTGTGGCGGGGATGAAGGTTGTTGTTGAGTGGAGGAAGGTTCCTGTTTGATAGGTGGCGGCGATGTGGTGGCAGATTGAGGTTTTTGTTGTTGTTGTGCCGGAGTTATTTCAGTTTTTTTTTTAATATCACCGAAAGTCTGCGCCTTGGCAACCGGAGCAGCCGTAGCACCTGTGACAGAAGCAAGCTGCATCAGCGCCACCTCGATGTGCAAACGTTTGTTGTTGCTGCTTTTGTAAGTAAAGTCCGTTTTTTGGATAATGTTCAGCCCTTTCAGCAAAAAGTCCACGGGGCAGTTTTGAGCCTGTTCCCTGTACAACGGTTCAATGGCATTGCCCACTTCCAGCAGCGGAAGCGTTGAAGGGTCTTTACACACCAGCAGGTCGCGCAGATGTGAGCCCAGTCCCGCAATAAAATGCTGCCCGTCGAAGCCGGCTTCCAGAATTTCGTTGAAGGTCAACAATACACTGGAGATGTCTCCCTGCAAGAAATAACCGGTGATCTTGAAATAGTACTCGTAATCGAGCACGTTGAGGTTTTCGCGCACCTGATCGTAGGTTAAATGATTTCCGGCAAAATTTACCAGTTGATCAAAGAGGGATAACGCATCCCGCATGGCACCGTCAGCTTTTTGGGCGATCACGTTAAGGGCAAGAGGCTCGGCATCCACGCCCTCTTTTTCGGCCACGAACGACAGGTATTTGATGATGTCGGGTACGGTGATCCGTTTGAAGTCATAGATCTGGCAACGTGACAAAATAGTGGGTATGATCTTGTGCTTTTCGGTGGTGGCCAGGATAAATTTGGCATAGTCGGGCGGTTCTTCCAGGGTTTTCAGAAAAGCATTGAAAGCACTCGGCGACAGCATGTGCACCTCGTCGATGATGTACACTTTGTATTTGCCCACCTGTGGCGGGATACGTACCTGATCGACAAGGTTGCGGATGTCGTCCACCGAATTGTTGGAAGCAGCATCGAGTTCATGGATGTTGAACGAGGCATTTTTGTTGAACGACACACAGGACTCGCATTTATTGCATGGCTCCAGATTTTCGCCGAGGTTCATGCAGTTAATGGTTTTTGCAAATATCCTGGCACAGGTGGTTTTGCCCACACCACGCGGTCCGGTAAACAAAAATGCCTGGGCAAGCTGGTTGTTCCTGATTGCATTTTTCAACGTCGAGGTGATGTTGTCCTGCCCCACCACACTGTCGAATGTGGCCGGACGATATTTGCGTGCCGATACGATAAAATGTTCCATCCTTGTTCAATTTTTGACCTGTCAAAAATAGTGCTTTTTTCACTTGCACGGCAAGGAAAGTTCTCAACAGTGGGCCGGTGATTGCTTTTTCCCGAAGATGATTACCTTTGTGCTCAATAATTTGTTGTTTGATGATCATTATTTACACACCGAAAATCACCAAAAGGATACAATACATCTTCAAGTTGTATTTTTCCACCTTGCTGGGGCTGGAATACAAGTTCACCGCCGATGCGGATGAATTTCAAGCTTCCGCGGGATTGAAAGTGAGCTACGGAAAAAAGAAGATCGCCGGCGAAATTTATTTCGGCGCTTCCGAACTGCTTTTCGAGTCGGGCATCAAAGGGCGGGAGTTCGGCTTTTTTAATTATGAAGGGGACAAAGCTTTTTTCCCGGTTTATGAAAAGGAATCCGTTTTGCCTTTCGACCCCTTTGCGGCCGGTTTTTTTCTGGTTACACGCTACGAAGAATATTTACCTTATATGACGGACCGGTTCGACCGTTTTGACGCTCCGCAAAGTATTTCCAGCAAGCAGGATTTTCTGCAAAAACCGCTGGTAAATATCTGGGCCGAAAAAATAAAACGGATACTTCACAGCCATGCTCCCCGCTTGAAGTTCGGCCGGCGGCAATTTGATTTCATCCCTACCATAGACATCGATTCGGCGTATGCTTACCGCTACAAAGGCACCATAAGAACCATCGGAGGTTTTGGAAAATCCCTGATCCGGTTTGACATGCACGAGATACTGGAACGCATCAAAGTGCTTACGGGCATTCATAAAGACCCGTTTGACACCTACGATTTTCAGTTCAGGGTACAAAAACAATACGATCTGTATCCGGTTTATTTTATTCTGTTTGCCGATTATGGAAAATACGATAAAAATGTGCCCGTTTACAATACGAAGTTTCAGCGGCTGATAAAATCGCTGGCCGATCGTGCAGCAGTGGGAATTCATCCCTCTTTTGATTCCAATTATGATGTGGGAAAACTGAAAACTGAAATACGAAAACTGTCGAAGATCCTCAATCGGGAGATCACCAAAAGCAGGCAGCATTTCCTGAAACTCTCCTTTCCGGACACTTACCGCAATCTGATCAACCTTGATATCGAAGAGGATTACACCATGGGGTATGCTTCGGAACCCGGTTTCAGAGCAGGAATTTGTGACCCGTATTGTTTTTACGACCTCGACCTTGAAACCGAAACCAAGCTGAAAATCATCCCATTCCAGATCATGGACGGTACGTTGAAAGATTATATGCAGTTGTCGAACGAAGAAGCACTTATCGTCATCAAAAAAATGATCGACGAGGTAAAAGCCGTTAACGGCACATTCGTCAGTATCTGGCATAACGAATCGCTGAGCAATTTGAAACGATGGAAAGGCTGGGCCGGCATTTACGAAGAGATGATACGGTATGCCAGATCGTAAGGCATAGAGGATTATTATCAAATGAAATATCCGTGATAAAACTAATTAGCAGAAATTCATTGAAAAAAAATACGAAATAATGGAAAAAATCAACTCATTAATAAAAGCAATAGAAACATTGGGAACCAAAATGTTTCAAAAGGATTTTTTATTGACATGGGAAAAGAGCGATGAAGAATTAAAAACCATCCTTCATCTGGCGGAATTATTGAAAACCATGCGGGATCAAAACATCTCGCCCAAAGTGTTCGATTCGGGACTTGCCGTATCGCTGTTCCGTGACAAATCGACGCGCACACGCTTTTCATTTGCATCGGCCTGCAACCTGCTCGGCCTCGAAGTGCAGGACCTCGACGAACAGAAATCGCAGATCGCCCACGGCGAAACGGTGCGCGAAACGGCCAATATGATTTCGTTCCTTACCGACATCATCGGCATCCGCGACGACATGTACCTGGGCGAAGGCAACAAATACATGCGCGAAGTGGCCGCCGCACTGGACGACGGCTACCAAAACGGTGTGCTGCCCCAACGGCCGGGAATCGTCAACCTGCAATGCGACCTCGACCACCCCACACAATCCATGGCCGACCTGATACACCTTGTGAATGAGTTCGGCTCGCTGGAAAACCTGAAAGGTAAAAAGATTGCCATGACATGGGCTTACTCGCCGAGCTACGGCAAGCCGCTGTCGGTGCCGCAGGGAGTCATCGCATTGATGACACGCTTCGGGATGAATGTGGAGCTGGCCTACCCCGAAAGCTACGACCTGGTTCCCGAAATTACGGACATCGCCAGCAAAAACGCCGCCGGCAGCGGAGGCTCTTTCAAAATTTCCCATTCCATGGAAGAGGCGTTTTCGGATGCCGACATCGTTTACCCCAAAAGCTGGGCGCCCATGACCGTGATGCAAAAACGAACCAAATACCTGATGAAGGGCGACGAAAATTCACTCCGCGACCTCGAAACGGCTTGTTTGCTGAACAATGCAAAATTTAAAAACTGGGAATGTGACGACTCGAAGATGAAACTGACAAGGAACGGCAATGCCCTTTACATGCACTGCCTGCCGGCTGATATCTCGGGCGTGTCGTGCGAAAACGGTGAGGTTACCAAAGAAGTCTTCGAAAAATACCGCATCAAAACATACATCCAGGCCGGCTACAAACCTTACATCATCGCGGCAATGATCAC